>JBDWKL010000011.1 GCA_039973685.1 Hyphomicrobiales bacterium | reverse complement strand
CTCATCCGACTTCGATACCCACCAAGTGAAATTCAACTTGAAATACAAGTTCTAGACCAACAAACAGTCGCAAACTGAAGTTTTCGAACTCAATGCTTCTTCCTCCTAAGGTCAGAACCTAAACAACGAAAACGCGGACTTGTTAGAAACAAGTCGGCGTTTTTGTTTAAAGGGCAAATTACGAAGAATTAAGCCGCTCGAAGCTGACTTAAAAATTCGCTCACTTGGTTCTTCAATAATGACGATTGGTCTTCAAGTTCGGCTGAAGCCGTCAGCACCTCTTGAGCGGATGTACTGGTCAAGTTAGCGGCTTCATCGATGCCCAAAACTGCTTGCGATGCTGCTTGGGTATCTTTTTCAGCGCTGGCTGCCCCTTCCGCAATCCCCGTTGTTGCAGTCCCTTGCTGGCTGACAGCCTCTGAGACATTCGTTGTCACCCCTTCAATAGAATTGATCGTGGTGGCAATTTTCTCCATCGCGCTGGCCGATTCTGAGGTTGCACCTTGGATAGCTGAAATTTGCAGATTAATATCTTCCGTTGCCTTTGCCGTCTGGCTTGCCAATTCTTTGACTTCAGCAGCAACCACAGCAAACCCACGGCCAGCCTCTCCGGCTCGCGCCGCTTCGATCGTTGCATTGAGTGCTAAAAGATTGGTTTGCTCCGCAATATCAGAGATTAAATTGGAAACTTCGCCAATCTTGTTTGAAGCGTGAACAAGATCACTAACCTTCGTTGTCGTTTGACCTGCTTGATCAGCTGCTTCGCCAGTTACTGTTTCAGAAGCTTTCACTTGTCGGCCAATTTCTGAAATGGACGAGGACAACTCATCAGCGGCAGTTGCCACAGAACAGACATTCTCAGATGCCCGTTCACAAGACTGGGTCGCAGCTTGTGCCAACTCTCCAGTTTTCTCCACCATCCCAACCATACCAGTGGCAGAAGCTTTTAGCTGGCTAGAAGCAGCAATCACCGTCTCAACAATATCCATTACGTCGCTCTCAAAACGATCAGCTAACTCTTCAGCATAATCGTGTTTCTCACGCTGCGCATTTGCTTCGCGCTGATTTTGCTGTTCCTCTAAGTTTTGTTTTTGATGCAGGTTACCTTTGAAAACGGCAACCGCGCGCGCCATGTCGCCCAATTCGTTTTTGGCGCCTTCAAAGGGTACAACCTGACTTAAATCACCATCAACAAGCTCCTTCATATAAAGAGCGAGTTTAGCCAAAGGCACCTTGATACCTTTGACCAAAACGAACCCAAGCACCAAGGCAAAGATGAGCGTTGAAGACAATGCCAAGCTGAATACGATACTGACATCAGATTTTTTTGCTTTGCTGTCAGCAATAAAGGCTTGCGCACTTAGCTTTGATGCTTTGACCAACTCATTCATGTGGGCATTAATGGTCGCAACAGTCTTATTTGCAGCCACTTTAAAGCGAACTGAGCGAACAAGAAGCAACGTCTTATTGATACCGCTTTCAGAAACCCGTTGCCGGGAAACATCAAGTACTCGCTGACGTTCTGGTCCCCATGTCAAAAAAGCTTCCTTTGCTGCATTGAAAAGAGCAAAGTCGCCAACATACTGTTTTTCGATAATATCGAATTGCTTCATAACCTCAGCTTCAAACGGCTTTATCTCATCTGCAATTTGATCAATCGCCTGTTTTGATTGCGCACCAGCAACCGCGGTCATCGCCCGATCAATGGCAATCACATTTGCCTTCGCTTCAAGAGCGCCACTTGTGATTGTATATGGATGTTCATAAAGGTCGGTCGTCATATCCGATAAAATGGACATGCTACGTTGCCCAACAATCCAGATCATAACAATAAACAAAATCGCCAACATCAGACCGCCACCAAGCAATCTATTCAACTTGATATTATGCAACATATTTCCATCACCATCCCAGCATTTAGCTGTCTCAATGTTCGTTTATTGAACGATTTCAGCAACACTCAAAATTTCTGTCGGTATACGTAGACCCAGTTTCTTCATAGTCGTTTCATTGACCATAATTGTTGGCTCAGGGTCCGTCTTGATTGGTGTTTTGCTGATTGCTTTGCCATTGATCAGAACATCAACCAAGGAATCCGCCATCATGGCACCCAGTTTTTCGTCATCAGCGATGACACCGCCCAAGGCACCAAGATCAACCCCTTTAGCAGCATAAGAATAGACAGGCTTTTTACCAACCAAACCTATAATCGCATCTGCATTCCCATAAGCTTCAGATTGATTACCAAGAATGAAGGCATCATATTGACCCTTCTTATCTTTGACTAAATCAATCAATTCTTCTCGCGAAGAAATGGTTGCATTGTCACACTTCAATTCCAAAGGTTTGCATGCCGCTTTGGTGCCGTTCCAATCAATCGGAGAAGATGAGTAGTTGGTCTGATTGATCAGCAAAAAGGATTTCACATCTGGGGTGAAAGCTAGATAGGCTTCAAGTGGAATTTCTAGAGGAAGAAAATAAGTAACGCCTGTCACCTTGCCTTCAGGGGCATCCATATTCTTTACGGACCCCAGCTCTGACGGTTTGTTACCGCCGCCAATGAAGGTTGGAATATTGGGTGGATTCTTACCGAGGTAAGCAGACCCGTTAGAGCGCAAGATGACCATGCCATCTTTTTTGTCACTCTCAAATTCTTTGACTGTTGCATCCAGCGCTTCAATAGATGGCAAAGCACCTTTAAGCTCAATGTCAGCATCAATATTTAAAACCTTTAAACGCTGCTTAAAGCCTTTAAAGACCCGTTCCGCCATACTGGATTTACCAGCCCAAGCAACGCCAACATCAATAGATTTGGCAGAAGTAATCGAAGGTACTGCGACACCCAATGCTAGGGTTCCTAATGCAATAGATAAGAATTTATTTCTATAATTCATCACATCAACCATGTATATTTAAACTATATTTAGCTATTAAATATCAACATGCTTAATATTATATAAATTCGAATATTAACCGCAATCAAGCAAATAATCGATCGATTGAATATTACAGTATTAAAGACCTATACTTTACCTTCGAATGCTTGTTGATCTGCCAACAGCACTGGCAATAGGCTGAATCAAAACAAAAAAAACCGCGTTCTCTCGAACGCGGTTTTCTTTACCCCAAAAGGGAGAATTTTTATTCTTCTGATGCAGCTTCTGGCGCTGCAGCTGCTGCTGCTTTTTCAGCGTCTGCGGCTGCTTTCGCTGCAACTTTTTCAGCTTCGCGTGCTGCTTTTGCTTCTTGAGCAACTTGGCGCTCGCCGTCTTGAATGCGACGTGTGCGAGAATCAGTTGCTTCAGCAATACGTGCAGATTTACCGCGACGATCACGAAGGTAATAAAGCTTCGCACGACGTACTTTACCGCGACGAATAACTTCAAGGCTTTCGATCAATGGTGAGAAGACTGGGAACAAACGTTCAACGCCTTCACCATAAGAAATTTTACGAACTGTGAAGCTCTCATTCACGCCAGAACCCTGACGAGCGATACAAACGCCTTCATAAGCCTGAATACGTGTACGCGTTCCCTCTGTAACGCGAACGTTCACTTTTACAGTGTCGCCGGTTTTAAATTCAGGGAGCGTGCGCTTTGCCAAAATAGCTTCAGCTTGCTCTTTTTCGAGCTCATCAATAATGTTCATCTCGGTTATCCTTTTAAGTTAGCGAACCACCAGAGCGCCTCCCCCTGAAACATGCAGGCCGGACCTTTTTCATTCCGGGGCGATTTCGTCGTTCAAATTCGATGAAATTTTGCGCGTAATTACGCTAAGTTTCCACGATTGTCGAGTGTTTTCTGTCTTTTAAAGGGGATCTAGCCAGAAATAATCCAACCAGATCCCATTTTGTTCAAAAGGGCCTAGTGTGAGTGCTCTTTATCATCGTCATGATCGTGGCCAGAATGATCCTCGCCAGCGCCTTTTGCAGCAAGAGAATTGACCTTAAATGTCACCTCAACCTCGCCTGCTTTTTCAAAGATGAGCTTTACAGTGCGTTGCTCACCTTCTTTAAGCTGCTCTTTCAAGCCCATGAACATCACATGATCACCACCAGGTTTGAGAACAACCTGTGTGCCTGCCGGAATGACAATTCCATCAGGCAACGCGCGCATACGCGCAATGTCATCGACAATCTTCATGGTGTGAAGTTGAACATCGCTTGCAAAACTTGCCGCGCCGCCGATCAAACGATCAGCATGATCACCTGTATTTTTGATCATGATAAATCCACCACCAACTTTCGCCGTTTTAACGGTTGCCCGTGTCCATGCAGCGCTGGCTTCGATGGAGTGATGCTTGTGCTCACCATGGCTGGCAGCATCATGGCCGGAATGGCTGTTATCACTTGCTAGGGTCATAGTAGTAGAGAGGAACAGGGCCGCAGCACCTGCTAGGAGTGTTTTTGAAAAAGTCATAAGACCTCACGAATTAGGAATGGTGTGCAGCAAAACAAGCTGCAAAGAAAGAACGATTGAGGGGGCGTTAAACGCTGAGCGGCGGCCCACGGGTTCTTTGCAAACAAATGCGCGTTAAAGGCACCAATTGCTCGCTCGTAAGCTCGATACCAAAGCCTAGGTTATTGCGAATACCTTCGCCGAGCGAGAAAGCTGCCCCATCAAAAGGACAACAAAGGCACCCGTCACACATGGCGTGCGACACCGTGCCATCTTCATTTGGTGTCAGGCATAAAACTGGCTGGCTGCCATCAGGCAATGTGTAAGCGGCAAGCTCCGCATCGCTCAAGCTTGTTGCTTGCGCATGCGATGAAACGCCAAGCGACATCGCCCCTTGTGAAACCACAAAGACTGCGACAATCAACCATTGGACAAAACGCATTTTCATGAGGATGTTATAGCGATACAAATTCGTTGAAACAATGTTGAGAACAACTTATTAAATCCGCGATCTTCGCCATTAGCGCGTGAGCGTCTTCATTGCATCATCGAGGCCAGACAAGGTGAGCGGGAACATTCGATTCTCAAAAACCTGCTGGATCATCGCGATTGACTGCGTATAGGGCCAATATTGCTCTTTCACTGGATTAAGCCACACCGTGTCTGGATATTGCGCCAACAGTCGACGCAGCCACACTTCACCTGATTCGGGGTTCCAATGTTCAACAGCACCGCCCGCCATCGCAACTTCATAGGGCGACATAGACGCATCGCCAATGACAACCACCTTATAATCAGACCCGTATTTGTTGAGCACATCATAAGTCGATGTCTGCTCTTGCCAGCGCCGCTTATTATCTTTCCAAACGCCTTCATAAAGGCAGTTGTGGAAGTAGAAATATTCAAGGTTCTTGAACTCAACTTTTGCCGCAGAAAAAAGCTCCTCGGCGGTCTTAATGTGATCATCCATAGAACCACCAACATCCATGAATAAGAGTAACTTCACGGCATTGCGTCGTTCTGGTCTGGTTTGAACATCAAGATAGCCATGTTCTGCGGTCGATTGGATGGTGCCATCAAGATCAAATTCTTCTGCCGCCCCCTCGCGCACCCAACGCCGCAAGCGCTTCAAGGCAACTTTGATGTTACGGGTGCCAAGCTCGCGGCTATCATCGAGGTTTTTAAACTCGCGCTTGTCCCAAACCTTCACCGCACGGCGATGGCGCGAACCGTCTTGACCAATGCGTACGCCTTCAGGGTTATAACCATAAGCACCAAACGGTGATGTGCCAGCCGTACCGATCCACTTATTGCCGCCTTGGTGACGGCCTTGCTGTTCTTTCAACCGCTCTTTCAACGTTTCCATTAGCTTGTCGAAACCGCCAAGGCTTTCGATTTCGGCCATTTCTTCTTTGGAAAGATGTTTCTCCGCCATCTTGCGAAGCCACTCTTCAGGGATCGCCTGTTCCTCAACGCCATCTGGCAAACCAGAGACGGCTTCCAAGCCTTTGAAGAAATCAGCAAACGCTACATCAAAGCGATCATAATGGCGTTCGTCTTTCACAAGTACCGTTCTGGCAAGGTGATAAAAACCCTCAACGTCATAATCAACCAGCCCCGCCTCCATCGCTTCCATCAGCGACAGATATTCCCTGAGCGACACAGGAATGCGGACTTCTTTGAGCTTAAGGAAGAATGGAATGAACATGAGTTTATTTAGGGGCAGGACCACCCTTTTGGCAAGTCGATTATCACGTCCTCACGACGGATTAAAAAACGCCTCAGTTTCAGCATCCATCGGGAAATAGTGCTCAATCTTATAGCTATCAAGCATAACGTCTTCGGGCGTACCGAATTGTGATAAAGTTGAAAACATCGACAGGCGCAATTCACCAAGGCGCAAAGTAATAGGAATAACGGGTGCTGCCGTTTGCGATGAGGTACCCTCAACTTTGCTGAGGTGCGCGACAACGGCATCCAGCCTTGCATCGCCACCAAGTGCTAAATTTTCAGTCCGCAATCGCACGGCTGTATGGTGCGCAACCTCTGGCCAGTTTTCGACCAAAGGCGGCAATGTGTCAGACATCATGAGGTCTAAAATACTAACGCCGACCCCTGCCCCCAATACGCCAAAGAAACTGGCGGCTGCATTATTCGCTTTCAAAATTGTCCAATACCGATCAAGCACCAAGCAAGGGAAAGGCATATGCGTTTCCAGCAGGCGATCAATCGCCTTTTGGATTGGCTGCATTTGCTCGTCATCCCATTGCCGCCCTTCGTAGCGAGCCGCAAACCCTGCATGGGTTAGCATAATGTTTCTGGCTTCAAGCGACAGTTGCAATGCATCACTCAGCTTGCCGATCATCTCTCTGCTTGGTTTCGCACGGCCTGATTCTAGGAAAGACAAATGCCGTGCGGAAATCTCAGCCTCTGTTGCCAATTGCAACTGACTGAAGCGCCGTGCATGCCGCCATGTTTTCAATGTGTTTGTAAATTCCATCATCAACCTCAAACTATAAGGCTCGCTGTCACCCGTCACTTACCTTGCAGGTAATTGCACAGCACCAATTCTTTTTCCTATGCATCAATCTAACGCACATTACACGTTAGGAAAAAACATGACGCAGTTTCGTATTTTGATCACCTTGATACTTTTGGGCCTCATTGGCTACGGCTTGATACTGGTTTTGGATGGCCGTTTTGACTTTGTAACGCCTTTCCTCACCACCGTCCCCGCCCTCACGTGGCAAGGGCATATCAATCTCGATTTCCTGTCATACTTGGTCGTGGCGGGCGTTTGGATTGCATGGCGAAGCGGGTTCACGCCCATAGGCATCACAGTCGGCGTCTTATCAACGCTCTTGGGCATGTTGTTCTTCGCGCCTTATCTACTCTACCAAATATCACGCTCAGATAATGATCCGCGCAAACTCTTGCTTGGCGTTCACGCAGAAAACTAGGCCTAGATACCGTCCACAATCACCGCAACAAACACCGCGAAGAAATGGCAGATTGTCGCAAGCAGAACGAACAAGTGCCATATCGCGTTGGAATAGCGCAGGCTTTCCCAAACGTGGAAGATTGTTCCGATTGAATAAAGCGCGCCCCCGATACAAATCAGCGAGAATGCGAGTGTCGACATCGACATGGCAAGCGGCCAGATAATGATAACCCCGACCCAACCAAGAGCTAGATACAACAATACAATGTAATGACTGCGCCCACGATGCATGGATAAGACAATGCCCATCCCGATGATGGCGACAATCCAAACCGTGCTCAAAAGGCCATAGCCCAGATATCCACCAAGCTTCAAAAAGGCAAACGGCGTATAAGTCGCAGCGATTTTTAAGAAGATGGCAGCATGGTCAAAGCGACGAAGCCACTGTTTCCAATTTGGCATTGGCACCATGTGATAGGCAGCAGAACAGGTGAACATCAAAACCATCGCCACACCATAAATCGCAAGGGTTATGGTGGCGTAATAGGGTTGTTGCAAACCAGAAAAAGTCATCATGACTGAGAGTGCTGAAATCGCAAAAGCGATCCCGATCACATGGATCACGCTATCTGCAATCCGCTCGTTAATTGTGTAGTCCGGGTACTCATCCATATCTTACATTCACCTTCATATCTTAGAGATCGAAGTAAAACATTCATGCTGCAAATCAACACACCATTGATCACAACATTGTTGATTTAGGCGCGTCTAAAATGATGCCAAGACCGCCAATGAAAATAAGGATAACACCGTAGTGTAAACGATTGCCTTCACCAGCCGATCAGTCGACACACCATGCTGAAGAGCAATCACGAATGGCATGGCACCTGTTGGACCGGCTGCAGCAAAAATCATAGTCTTGGCCCATATATCGCCGTTTGAAAGTTCAACGGGCAACAACACCAAACAGGCAACAAGCAACAACAGCGGATGCAGGAACAGCTTCATTGCGGTGATCGTCGTTGCAGGCCCATCAAATTTTGTGATGGCAGCACCTGACAGGACAACACCCAGCGCAAACATTGAGGCAGGCGCTGCGGCAGCTCCTGTAAAATTGGCGTAGGTGATCAAGCCTTCATGAACCGGAATATTGAGAAGACCAACGGTCAAACCAATAATCATCGCGATAATCATCGGGTTTTTTAAAAACACCTTTAGCGCTTGAACTGGCGAGCGCGCGCCACTGACCACCACATCCATATACAAAAATGTACCGCCAAAAATCAAAAAGGCGTCGAACGTAATAATCGACAAGATGGGTATGGTCGCCGCTTCGCCATAAACATTGGGCGCTATATAAAGCACGAAGAAAACATGGTTGGTAAAACACGCTGCCATTCCAAGCAGAAGAGATTCGCGCGGACCAAGCTTGAACGCATAACGCATCAAGCAAAACCCAGTGGCATAGATAAACAAGCTCGACGCGAAATAAGCGCCAACCAACATCCAGTTAAATTCCGAAAAGGGCGCCGATACCAAGAAGGAAAACAAGAGAGCTGGCAGCGACACTAAAATCACAAAGCGATTAATGACGGAGGCCATATCAGCGGTAAAAAGATTGATCTTCCCGAAGAAATAACCAATCGCTGCAACCGCAAAAATTGGGAGGATCGGATTGAAAAAGGCGTCGAGTATCGCCGACACCACCTACCGCCCTTCGCGACGCGCCAAAAACGCAAGCCGTTCAAACAAGGATACATCTTGCTCGTTTTTCAGCAGAGCACCATGCAACTTCGGCAACGCATTTTTGCTATCTTCACGCAGGGTCAACGGATCGACATCCTCCGCCACAAGTAGCTTAATCCAATCAAGTGCTTCTGATGTTGATGGCTTCTTCTTCAAGCCCGCAGTTTCGCGAATTTCATAAAACTGGGTCAAGGCTGCCTGCACCAAGTTTTGTTTGATACCTGGGTAGTGAACCTCAACAATTTTCGTCAGTGTTTCAGCTTCTGGAAACTTGATGAAATGGAAGAAACAACGGCGCAAGAAGGCATCCGGCAATTCTTTTTCATTGTTGGATGTGATGATGACCACAGGGCGGTTTTCTGCCTTAATCACTTCACCCGTCTCATAAACGTAGAACTCCATTTTATCGAGTTCTTGCAAGAGGTCATTTGGAAATTCAATGTCCGCTTTGTCGATTTCATCAATCAACAGCACGACTTTCTTACCAGCGGTAAAAGCCTCCCAAAGCTTGCCCTTCTTGATGTAATTTTTCACATCGTTGACACGATCATCACCCAATTGGCTATCGCGCAAGCGGGAAACAGCATCATACTCATAAAGGCCTTGTTGTGCCTTTGTCGTAGACTTTACGTGCCATTCCAACAACTCAAGGCCCAGCGCATTAGCAACCTGTTTTGCAAGCTCTGTCTTACCAGTTCCAGGCTCTCCCTTAACTAGTAACGGACGCTCAAGCGCGATCGCAGCATTAACAGCAACTGATAAGTCATGCGCACTGATATACTCTTTTGTGCCTTCAAATCGCATAGCAACTCTTCTCAAAAATAAAGTTCTATACTTGCATCAAATGCCAAGGCCAAATTGTCAATGCGAAAGTGTCGGCATTCATAGAATATAAGCACATAAATGGCGCTATTTGCCGAACATTTTGCGAGCAAGCTGCGGCGATTGTTGTTTTAGATCAACCAACATAGCTTGTGCGTATTCATGGCTAATTTCATCATAAGCTACGATCGTGTTTTCTGCTAAACGTTCCATCTGCCCAAGGCGGCGACATCTAAACTTAGCAAGCGCTGAGAAGGCTTCTGTTCCAACACCAATGCCTCGACAATAAATACTGATTGGTTCGGCTTCTTTCCGCGAGAACATACTCTTGACCATCTCTTTTGACGTATCGCCCTGTTTTGCCAAAAGTTCGATAATGTCCGCGAAACGACTATTTTCAACAAAAGCTTTAATCATCAAATCGAGTGGGTTTTCAATTTCCAACTCGTTATCAACATCAAAGCCATAACCTTCAAGCTCGGCATTTTTATCTTCAATAACCAAGCTATCATCGTACTCAAAAAAGATTGCGCGTTCTTCGTTCTCATTCATCGCGCGGATAACATCAACTTCGTTGTGTCGTAATATCTCTTGGCGAAGATTGGGCGTCAGGTCTTCTCGATCAAGCAACCCTAAGCGATGCGCTCGGCTGCAATGTTTTATAACATGCAGCAAATCATCCTCGGAAAGCTCAAAGGTTGGGTCCAAAAACACCTCGGCAATTTGTATGTTGTCACAGGCAAAATACAAATAAATCTCAGATGGCAGACCTTTGGTGTTGAGGGCTGCTTCTGCCGCGTCTTTGCGGGTAAGAAAATCAGCAACACCCAACAAATATCGGACAATCGCGACATAACGTCGTTGATCAGAATCCGTTTCAAGGTCATCTGACTTTCCAGACTTAATAAGCGCAACAAGAAAAGCATTGAGGGTTTGCTCCTCCATGCCTTCTACGACCGCTTCAAATAAATCTGCAATTGCCACAAACGGCCTCAATAAACGGATTACCCCAATTGGGGCAGTTTAACGCCATATGCTTAATCGAAGCTTGATTATCTGATTCCAAAAGAATCACGCCGCTCGCCCTTAGATTTCCGGTTTAATTGTCCAGTTTCCGCCATCAAAAACAGCGCTGTGCATAAAATGTGGACGTCAAAATAAATCGCTGAAATTAAAAGCTTATTCCGATTTAAAATGCGGATTCAAAGTAAACTTGATGCGGTGCAGCGTAAAATTCATTGGACAATATAATACTTTTGTATAATATTTTTATCAGAAGAGCCTTATGTCTAAAATGCATTCGGAAAATTTAACGATTTCTCGAAAGAGTTTTGGAAATATCAGCGTTAATACGCAGGGGTCTTGGGGACGGAAAAGAGGAGGCTATAATGGCGCGACCATTGGGTAATATGATTACATTCGCCGCATTTTTGTTCGTCACAGCTGTTGTGATTGGAATAATTTAAACTTCCAGATGCGGACCACAGCAAAAATTTAGGCCGGAGCTTTGTGCTCCGGCCTTTTTTCTTCTCAAACAACAATTGCGTGAAACGCTAAGCTGCGATTTTCTCTTCATCCCGCACGCCAAGCATATGGCAAATGGCAAACACCAATTCGGCACGGTTCATTGTATAAAAATGGAAATCAGTGATGCCACGATCTACAAGATCCATCACTTGTTCTGCCGCAACAGCTGCTGCAACCAACTGGCGGGTTGCGGGATCGTTTTCAAGCCCAGCAAAACGGCGACGCAGCCAATCTGGAACATGTGTTCCGCAACGCCCTGCAAAATTGGCAACCTGTTTGAAATTGTGAACAGGAACAATGCCTGGAATGATTGGGATCGTGATGCCAGCCCGTCTCACGCGCTCTAAATAGCGCTCAAAACTATCATTCTCAAAGAAGAACTGCGTAATCGCACGATCTGCACCAGCATCGACTTTACGTTTCAAGAATTCAATATCCGCCCACACATCACAGCTTTCAGGATGTTTTTCAGGATAGGCAGAAACAGCAACTTCAAAATCACCACGCCTTTTAATCGCAGCAACCAAATCATTGGTATACTTATAGCCACCAGGATGCGGGCGGTATTTCGTACCAATTCCTTCAGCAGGATCACCACGCAAAGCTACGATGTCAGTCACACCAGCTTCTGCGTAGGCTTCAATAACTTCATCAACTTCTTTGCACGTCGCACCAACACAAGTCATATGCGCTGCGGCCCGCAAACCTGCCTCTTTAACGATACGGGAAACGGTTTTGTGAGTGCGTTCACGGGTTGAACCACCAGCACCATAAGTCACAGAAACAAAGGAAGGTGACAAAGGCGCCAAGCGCTCAATGGAAGACCAGAGCACGTCGTTTTGTTTGTCACTGTTTGGAGGAAAGAACTCGAATGATACATTGATATTCGCATCATCGCCGCCAAGTTTTTGTCTACTGATGCTCAAATGAGCCATAATACATCCTTATAAAACTACGTTTTTTTTGCTGTCCAAATTTGGACAATTAATTCTTCACCAGAAACGGTTTCTGGCTCAAGTTTGATGGTTTCGAAATCTGAAAAGCCCACGTTTTCCAGCCAGCCGAACATTTGTTCGTCTGAAAATCCCAATCGTCTATGAGCATAGTCTGCTCTCATAAATTCAAGGTTATGAGAGGCAAAATCAGCGATCATAAGTGTTGATCCAGCACCTGCCACGCGCGAAATTTCCGACAAAGCCAGCGCTGGATCATCAAGGAAATGAAGCACTTGGTGGATTGTTATCAAATCATAAACTGTATTTAGAAGGTTTCCCTGCGGTGCCAGATTATAAACATCTGCTTGACGCACCTGCGCGGAAATCCCGCTGTCTGATAGCTTGTTACGAGCAACCGAGAGCATTTTCGGGTTTGCATCAATCCCAACTGACCGATCCACATGGCTTGAAAACAATTCAAGAATACGACCCGTTCCTGTACCCACATCTAAATGAGCATTAAACCGCTGATCACCAATAGCATTCAACATTGCGGTTTCAACGGCATCTTCAGCCACATGTCGGGCACGCAAAGCATCCCATTGTTTTACATTAGCGTCGAAATACTCGTTCGCTTGATCTGCATGCGATCGACGAACTTGTTCAAGCCGCTCCATATCACGCACCAATTGCGGATCGCTGGCATCAAGGCTTGCAAGAAGACTACGAGCAAGGTTTGAACCGGGGCCTGCATCGACAAGACGATAGTAAACCCATGCCCCTTCAGGAAACCGTTCAATCACCCCTGCATCGCTTAGCAATTTCAAATGCCGGGATATGCGGGGCTGGCTTTGCCCAAGGATCGCCGTTAAGTCGCTCACCGTCAATTCGCTGCGAGCCAACAAAAACAAGAGCCGTAACCGAGTCGCCTCACTGGCTGCCTTCAAGCGACCAAGCAAATTATCAAAAGATATGTTGTTAACGCCGTCCAACTCAACGAGCCTCCAAAATCATATAAACATATCTTTATACGGTTTTTCGTCAAAATTCAAGATTGAGGAAAAAAAAAGAGGGCCGAAGCCCTCTAGTTGACAGGAAGGACATAAATTTGTCCTTTAGGCGCACCCAACTTCTTGGGCGAAGGAGTCATTTCTAGCAGCAAAGCTTCGTTCGGCTAGGATGGGGTTCAGGCGATCAAATGTTTTTAGGGCTTCAATTCTCTTTTTAGTAGATAAGATACGCTGCCACGGTCCAGTGCGGAGTAATGTGGCGACCAAATCGCGATGCAAGTTCAAAGCTTTAAACGCAACAATGGCAGGGTCTATTTCAGATCTAGACAACCAATGAATAGCTTCTTCAATCTTCATGTCGGACAAGTAAGCAAAGATTGCGCATGTCCGCGGGAAATTGTCTCTGCTTGCAGCCTCCATAAGATGGCCCCAGTTCAAGCGAATTTGTTGGCTCTCTTGCAGAACTTTATTCAATGCAGTCTCAAAATCCATACCATGAAGGCTCGATCCCTCTCGGATACGTTTTGCTGTAGCTGCTTCTGCACTTTCAAGGTGCTTCACTAGATGCGCACGCCCGCTATGATGAAGATGGGCACGAACGGTTTCTCCAGCTTCGGATACTAATTTCGCCAATGTACTTTCAGGCAGGTCTTGGCGGTCAATGAGACTCAATTGGATGCGGGGGTTTTCCTTGGAACGATTGACTAGAAAACCAACGGTTTTATCCTCGAGTGACGCTCCACTGTTGCGCGCAACACGTTCCCAAACTTGGATACCGCCAAGGCGCATTAGTTCATTTGTCACAAATGCACTAATTTCCGGCCTTTGGGCAATAGCCTCAAGGTGTTGGGAACCACAAACACGGGTCACCATCAGCAGATCTTCGTCTTCTAAAACAGGAGATCTGGTTAAAACTGGTTTCGCGACATCGATGGACTCAATCGCCAACGTTTTCACAACACGCCGCGGGGCATAATCTAAATGGCTAAGCCGCTCTGAAATACGCCGCCTCGCCTCCACTTCAACATAGGCAATCAATTGGGTCAGCACGTCTTCGCACATTGACAAATTTTCATGCGGCTCATCTTTCGAAGCCACGAAAAAATCAAACATCAAATCAAAGAGCTGCTCAGAAGATGCGTCCGCATCAGTAACGCCTCTTAAAGTCGATAAGATATCTTCTTTATTTCCTAGAGTTTCCAGCATAGCCACCTGCTTTTCTATTTGTTATGAGAACAACCTACCAATCGGGTATTGAGATAAGTCAAAAATAACCGTGCAGTTTTGCGGCAAAATTCAGTTAAATGTCGTATAAAGGAGAAGGTTGCTGTTAACCCTCGGGTTATCTGTCCATCAAACATCAGCATTTCTGCGCTTTTCAAGCCTCTGTCTTGCTGCCGCCAAACTGCAATAGCTAGCTTCAACAAGCTGCGGCGCGCAAAAAAACTGCGAATTTCGTAGGTTTTTTTACTCACCAACAGCGATTTTATAACCAAAGAACAAGAATACATGTCGAGTAAACGCCTAAAACAAGCTGATGAAACGATTTCAAACGTCGCGTCAGACCGTGCTGAGCATTTAAGAAAAGCAGTTTACCAGCATAAGGCAGGAAGTCGTGCTGGATTTTCAGAACGTCTATTCACATGGATGTTTAAAGGTTTGGTCTATCCCCAGATATGGGAAGACCCTGACGTTGATATGAAGGCGCTGCAACTAGGGCCCAACAGCCGCGTCATTACGATTGCCTCTGGTGGCTGCAATGTCTTGTCTTATCTAACCCAAGACCCAAAAGAGATTTTAGCCGTCGATTTAAACACTGCACATGTGGCCTTAAACCGTCTTAAAATCACAGCGGCAAAAGCGCTTCCTGACTATCAGACCTTTTATCGCTTCTTTGGAGAAGCAGACGAAAAAGCAAACCTTCGTACCTATGAGCGGTTTTTGCGCGACGAAATAGACGCATCGACCCGATCTTATTGGGAAGGCCGCGACCGTCTTTTCAGAAAACGCATCACCCTCTTTTCCCGTGACCTTTATCACCACGGTCTGCTGGGTTATTTCATCGGCGCGATCCACTTGGGCACAAAGCTCTATGGTGTTGATCTGAATGAAATGACCAAAGCCAAGACCATGGAAGAACAACGCACATTCTTCGAAAAGTCAGTTGCACCGATCTTTGATAAACGCTTCGTGCGCTGGATGACGTCCAAAAAATCATCTTTGTTCGGCCTTGGCATTCCGCCCGCACAATATGATGCCTTAGCTGCTGGCGGTGATATTTCGGTTGTGTTGAAAGAGCGCACCGAAAAGCTGGCGTGTGGTTTTCCACTGCAAGAAAACTATTTTGCATGGCAAGCCTTCACGCGCGGGTATGCGCCAATGGGTGACGATGGCAGCTCACAATCAACTGGCCCTTCCGGTCCCCTGCCGCCTTACCTGCAAGCCAAACATTTTAATCTCATCAAAGAACGCGCAGACCGTATCTCCGTCACCAATATCTCAGTCACTGAAAAACTACGCAGTGAAGAAGACGCCAGCATGGATGGATATGTTTTCCTTGATGCACAGGACTGGATGACAGACCAACAATTAAATGATCTTTGGGATCAAGTGACCCGCACCGCGAAAAAAGGCGCTCGCGTGATTTTCCGCACCGCTGATGCGCCAAGCCTTTTGCCAGGTCGTGTCAATGACGGAACGCTTGATCAATGGAGCTATGAAGCAGAGACCTCGCTTGAACTCAACGCGCAAGATCGTTCCGCCATCTATGGTGGCTTCCACCTTTACATAAAGAACTAAGCCCAGCCATGAGCGCTCCTTCAGATAACCACGCCGGCTTAATGGACGGAATTTATAAGTCGCAGCGTCATATCTATGATCTCACGCGCAAATATTATCTGCTTGGTCGTGATCAACTCATCAATAATTTGAAACCCAACGATGGGCACAATGTTGTAGAAGTTGGCTGTGGCACGGGCCGCAATCTCATCAAGGCGGCACAAGCTTATCCGAACGCGCGATTTTTTGGTTTGGATATTTCTGAGGAAATGCTGATCACCGCGCGAGCCAACGTTGAAAAAGCAGGGTTGAGCAACCGCATCACTCTCGTGCAGGGCGATGCATCCAACTTCAATGTGCAAGACTTGTTTGGCTTTGAAAAAGCAGACCGTGTTTTCTTCTCTTACACATTATCAATGATTCCACCTTGGCAAGAGGCCATCAACCAAGGTTTCAACGCACTCGCAAAAGACGGCACCTTGCACATCGTAGACTTTGGCCAGCAAGAAGAATTGCCTCGCTGGTTTCGCGCGATCTTAATGAAGTGGCTGGCGCTGTTTCACGTTGAACCGCGCAAAGAACTAGCAGGCGTTGCTGCAAGTCTTGCTGATAGGAACGCACGCTCAGGTAAATTTTCGCCCCTATACAAAGGCTATGCGTGGAGCATAACAGCTCACGAAACCGACTAAATAGGTCGCCCTTCCTAAAGGTATGCAACCTTAAGTGTTGATAGCGGGGATAACGTGCAAAGGATATTGCTCTACGCGAATAAGCGACAATACTCATAGATGAGCGGACATTACCCCCCTCACCGCTTATATCTTACCCCCGCCTCGGCTTTTTGAGGCGGGCTTTTTTTGAGAATTACAAACTTAGCGCGTAAACGGCTGGTACTTAATGCGACGCGGGTTCTCAACGGCATCAGGACCGAGGCGACGTCTTTTGTCTTCCTCATAGTCATCATAGTTGCCTTCAAACCACTCCACATGGCTGTTGCCTTCAAACGCCAAAATGTGCGTTGCCAACCGATCGAGGAACATACGATCGTGAGAGATGACCACGGCGCAACCTGCGAAATCTTCGAGCGCATCTTCGAGCGCTGCCAAGGTTTCTGTATCAAGGTCATTGGTCGGCTCATCGAGCAGGATGACGTTCGAACCAGATTTCAACATCTTGGCAAGGTGCACACGGTTACGCTGACCACCTGAAAGCGTGCCAACAGGTTGTTGCTGATCGCCGCCCTTAAAGTTGAAGCTTGAACAATAAGCGCGCGAGTTCACTTCACGTTTGCCAAGTGTGATGATGTCATTGCCTTCAGAAATTTCTTCCCAAACGGTTTTCTTTGCATCCATATCATCACGGCTTTGGTCCACATAACCAAGCTTGACAGTTTCACCCAAACGGATCGAACCATCATCAGGTGTTTCTTGCTCGGTGATCATTTTAAACAATGTCGATTTACCCGCACCATTGGGGCCGATAACACCGACGATACCGCCTGGTGGTAGTCTGAATGAAAGATCACCGATCAACAGACGATCATCGTAACCCTTCTTGATGTTTTCAGCATCAATCACAACATCGCCGAGACGTGGGCCAGCCGGAATAACGATTTGTGCTTTATCCGGTGAACGATCCTCGTTGCGTTTAAGCAATTCATCATAGGCTTTGATACGCGCTTTGGATTTGGCTTGGCGTGCTTTCGGGCTTGCCCCCATCCACTCGCGCTCGCGGTCCAATGCTTTTTGGCGCGCTTCGTCTTCGCGGCCTTCTTGCTTAAGACGTTTCGCCTTAGCCTCAAGATAGGCCGAATAATTACCCTCATAAGGAATGCCCGTGCCACGGTCGAGTTCCAAAATCCAACCCGTTACATTGTCAAGGAAGTAACGGTCGTGGGTGATGATCAACACAGCGCCTTTAAATTCACGCAGGTGCTTTTCAAGCCAAGCAACAGTTTCCGCATCAAGGTGGTTGGTAGGCTCATCGAGGAGGAGCAGATCAGGCTCTTCAAGCAAAAGCTTACAAAGCGCAACACGACGCTTCTCACCACCTGAGAGGTGTTCAACAGAACTATCAGACGGCGGACAACGAAGCGCATCCATCGCCATTTCAACTTTGCTGTCCAAGTCCCAAAGATTTTCAGCATCAATCTGATCTTGAAGAGCCGCACCTTCATCGGCGGTCTCATCAGAATAGTTCATCATCAGTTCGTTATAGCGATCAAGAATGGCTTGCTGCTTGGCAACGCCTTCCATGACATTGCCTTTAACGTCTTTGCTCTCATCAAGCTGCGGTTCCTGCGGCAGGTAGCCAACAGTTGCGCCTTTAGCGACCCATGCTTCACCAGTGAAATCTTTTTCAAGACCCGCCATGATTTTTAGCAAGGTAGATTTACCAGAACCATTGGGACCAAGAACGCCGATTTTTGCATCGGGGTAGAATGAAAGGTGGATATTATCCAAAACCTTTTTGCCGCCCGTATAGGCTTTCGATAGACCTTGCATAAAGTAGATAAATTCGCGTGCCATAAAAGTTCCCGCTTTGCTTAGATTTGCTGCCTATTTAGGGGGTTAAAGACGACGGTGCAAGCGTTGTGAGTGGTACGGGATTAAGTAACACCATTTTGAGGTGGAAATTTTCAACCATTGCTGCATGTTTAGGCGAACAAATGGGAGATGCGGGCAATGGCGCACAGTCAGAAAATTTCAAGCAGCATGGCAAGTCTCGCCATCGCAGCCACAACATTAGCAGCTGGGCTGAGCTTCCAACCAAACCACGCCAATGCCTGCGGCGCTGATACGAACTGCGACATTTTAGAAAACCGCCATTACCTTATTCGTATGCCAGAAGGTCACGATGGCAAAACGCCCGTTGGCGCGATTGTCTATGCTCATGGCTACAAGGGAACAGCAGCTGGCGCCATGCGTAACAAGTCGCTCGGCAAAGCCGTCTCAGACCTTGGCCTCGCCCTCATCGCTGTAAAATCTGGCGGTGATGATTGGTTGCTCCCCAATTCACCGAGCGAAACACCTGTTGAAGAGCAAAAAGAACCAGAATATTTCGATGCCGTCATCAAAGACGCAAGCGAACGTTTCCCGATCAACACATCCAACCTGATGATGACTGGGTTTTCAGCAGGCGGCATGATGACATGGACGCTTGCTTGCGCGCGCAGCGAAAGTTTCGCAGGCTTCGCGCCTATGGCTGGCACATTTTGGTCGCCCACGCCTCAAAGCTGCGACACACCGCCCGCACACGTGTTTCACTACCACGGCACATCAGACAAAATCGTCCCGCTAAAAGGCCGCCCCATCCGCAACACCAGCCAAGGCAATATCTTCACCGTGCTATCGATGTACAAAGCCGAAGGTGGCTATGAAGGTGAAGAGCGTTCAGAACCGTTCGACCTCAAATGCCAACGCGCACGCAACAAAGATGAAAAAGTTTTAGAGCTCTGCCTCCATGAAGGTGGCCATCAATTTAAAACCCAATATATCGTGCGAGCGTGGAATGAATTGAAGGCACTAGGCGCTATAGAATAGACGAATAAAACGCCGCATCACCCAACATAAAATGTCGGCTTTCAACTATTAATAATCACAGTTTCAACGCATCCTTTAAACGCAAGAACAAGGGGCGCTGTGATGAAAGACAATCCGTATTCGATCTCAAATCGCAAGATCGACCCTTCGCGGCGCAGGCCCACTGCCCCGCTAAGGCCAGACGGCACGCCTGACGATAAGAACCGCGTTGAAATTGGCCCGACAGACATCGCCTTTCAAGAATGGGAAGCCCTCGGCCTTGAAGCCCCTCATCTCGAGACCATGCGCCAAGCGCGGTTGGATCGTCTTTGCGCGGAACTCAAAAAACACGACTATGGCGCGGCCCTGCTCTTTGATCCGTTGAACATCCGCTATGCAACCGATAGCTCCAACATGCATATATGGATTATGCATAACCCCGCCCGTGCCGCGTTCGTGACAGCAGATGGTCATATTGTGCTGTGGGATTTTCATGGCTGTGATCACCTCTCAGCCCACCTCCCCTTGATCAAAGAAATCCGCCACGGCGCCGGCATATTCTATTTCGTGGCAGGGGACGCCAGCGAACGGATAGCGCAAGAATTTGCAGCAAGTATCGCAGACCTCATGCGCACCCATTGCGGCGACAATAAGCGTCTCGCTCTTGACCGATGGGAGGCTGAAGGCATTCATGCCCTTGAGGCTGAGGGTCTTGAAATCATGAATGGTGGCATGGTTTGCGAACAAGCACGCCTCATCAAAACACCTGAAGAAATCAAAGCCATGAAATGCGCGTCAGCCACCTGCGAAATCGCGGTTGCCGAAATGCGTAAAGCGTTGAAGCCTGGCATTGCAGAGGTTGAGCTTTGGTCTGTGCTTCATGCTGAAAACATCGCGCGCGGCGGAGAATGGATTGAAACCCGCATCCTCAATTCAGGCCCTCGCACCAACCCGTGGATGCAAGAAGCTGGACCGCGCCGCATTGAAGCAGGCGAACTCCTCGGCTTTGATACCGACCTTGTTGGCCCCTACGGTTTTTGCTGCGACATCTCCCGCACATGGTATTGTGGCGATGACCTGCCAAGCAAAGAACAATGCGACCTCCACGCCATCGCCCATGAACACATCATGACCAATGTGGAACTCTTGCAGCCGGGCACATCATTCAAAGACCTCACCTTTAAAGGCCACATGCTGCCAGATCGTTTCGTGGAGCAACGCTACGGCGTCAAAATGCATGGGGTTGGTCTTTGTGACGAGTTCCCAAGCATTGCCTATCCAGAGGACTACATCGCCGACGGCTTCAACTATGAAGTCCAAGTAGGCATGTGTTTTTGTGTCGAAGTATACCTTGGCGAAGTTGGCGGCAAAAACGGCATCAAGCTAGAAGACCAAGTGATCGTTACGGAAGACGGCCCTGTGAATATTACCACCTGCCCATTTGATGAAAAATTGATGGTAGGCATTCACAAATAAACGCGGAGATAAGGGGAAAATACTAGCCCAAAACTTTGAGCGAAATCACCCAACCCGTTAAACCAATATCGGGAATATGTTCGCCGTGTTGATGAGCGATCTGGCTGATGCGACCAAGCACAGCAAGCGCGTCCAACTTAGCGCATAAATCTCCTTGGCGATAAAATTTGTCATTAAGGCCGATCACCATCGCACCACCGGGCCGAACCGTGCGCACAAGGTCGTCCATCGCCTCAACCTTTACATGCTGCATGGAAAACACGCCTACAACCGTCACCGCATCATAGCTGCGATCAGCAACATCAAGTGGTGGTTTGTTAAGGTCGGCTTGAAAGAGGCGCTGATAGGTATTTGTCAGTTCGGCTTTTTCCAACATGGCCGGAGAAAAATCGCAGCCATCAATATTCGAAAACCCGGCCCGCTTTAAAGCATCACCGCTAAGGCCCGTGCCGCAGCCGATGTCGAGCACCTTGGAGGCTTCTGGCATGATCGCCTTTAATGCGAGCGCACAACGTATTGGTTGCTGGTAACCGTTTTCAGCCAGCTCGCTATCATAGGTATCTGCCCATGCTTCATACATGTCGTAGGTCTCAGCCACGCTCGTATGATCATAAGCGCTCTTCAAAAATCCTTGCTGCTGTTTATCAGTCATCGTTCGTCTCCCCTGCAACAAAGTGAACAGCGTAAAAACAATTCATGCAAGGATTTTGCGACGAGCTGCGATAAAATCAGCGCCTAGCGTTCGAGTAGTTTATTCAAAAGCCCAATAAACTGTTTTCGCTCCGCCTTTTTCAACGGAGCTAACGTGTCCTCGGTGATCTTGTGGGCGCGCTCAAGCAATTCATCAAGCAGTCTATAAGCTTGAGGTTCAAGCTCCACTAAAACGCGGCGTTGATCGGCGGGGTCAGGCTTAGTGCTCACAAGCCCACGCTTACTTAAACGATCCACCATGCCTGTCATGGTCGCAGCATCCATCGCGATCTGTCGCCCAAGATCATTTTGAGAAACAGGACCGATTTCACGCATCTTCGCAAGAGTTGCGAACTGGGTCGACGTTAGATCTTTGATGGAACGTGAGAAAATAGACAGATGTCTCTGATTAACCTGCCGCAGCAAAAAGCCTGCTTGTTCATCAAGTAGATAATCAAACTCTTGATCTGTCTGTGCCAAAGGATTTTACCTCTTGATGCATCCAAGATCGTTTAAGATGCCAAAGTTTCGAAGACCTGCGCCTATAACGCTGCGTAACGCCTAGTCCATTCGTATAACATGGCAGATTCGTTTACTAAAAGCGCGCAGCCACTGCCAAAATACGGTACATTTCTCGCAAAACTGGTTTTTCAATCAACTTGCCATCAATCACAACAAGCGCTGTATCAGCCTCATTGAATGCATGAACGATCCGCTCTGCTCGCGCGATTTCTTCAGCGCTTGGCGTGAAGACGGCGTTGAGGTCCGCGATCTGCTTGGGGTGGATTGATCCCTTGCCAGAAAACCCTAGTTCCTTCGCCCGCTTTGCCGCTTCAATCATCCCGTCACGATCATCAAGATCAAGATGCGGCACATCAATCACGTCAATACCAGCAGACGCTGCGGCATGAACCGTGCGCGAGCGCGCATATAACAACGCATCCCACGTTTGCGCACAGCGAAGATCAGCTGCCATATCCACACCACCAAACAACAGCGCATCAATCCGTTTGCTCGAATTGGCAATGTCAACGGCTGCTTCCAGCCCCTCATTGGTTTCAATGATAATTTGCAACCGACACGCATGGCCGCGCTCTGTGAGCACCTTATCGACAGCCATCACCTCATCGGGTGACTTCACCTTGGGCAGCATCAACGAGGGTGGCGGGGTTTCGGTTTTTATGATCGCCTCAAGATCAGCCTTGCCAAACTCATCCTTCACACAATTGATGCGAACAACCCGCTCCACCCCGTCGTCTGCTTGCGGCTCTGCAAACATCGCCATCACATTGGCACGGGCGAGCGCCTTGTCTTTGGGTGCGACACCATCTTCAAGCTCAACGCAAACAATATCCGCGCCACTGGCCAAGGCTTTGGGAAACATGGCAGGCTTTAGGCCCGGTGCGAAAATAAAACTCCGCCGAGGCTGCATCTTCCGTTCACTCATTTTCCGCACACTCCATCATCCACGCCGATCATTGCAGCACATCCTAATGGCAACGGGAAAAATGAACAGAACTATATGGAGAGAAAGTGGTAGGCGCGGAGGGACTTGAACCCCCGACCAGACCGTTATGAGCGGTCGGCTCTAACCAACTGAGCTACACGCCCTACCAAGCCAAAAAATTGGCTAACGTCGCTATATCACGCAGAACGCACGATTCAAGACATTATTCACCGAACAATAAGCCAGCTACACAAAAGAGGCTAGATTTTTGTGGTGCCACACGGTCAAATTGTCGCCACGAAGAACGGGCACCCATAATGGTACGAACAGGGAAAACATTATGACATTTCGACTTTTCAAAAATTCATTTTTACCAGCACTCACTCTCATCACATCAATTGCGTTAACAGGCCTAGGTTTAACCGACGCCAACGCCCACGATAAAATGCCCGCAAAGTTTTCTATCCTTGGCACGGGCACCATCGTCACTGAGCCAGATGTCGCGTTCATTTCAACGGGCGTTGTGAGCAAAGGCAAAACGGCGGAAAAAGCGCTCAGCAAAAATTCAAACAGCATGGCGAATATCTTCAAAGTGCTGGAAGACGCTGGCATTGAACGCAAGCATATCCAAACCTCGAACTTCTCCGTGCAGCCGCGCTATGTGCATCACCGCCCCAACAAAGGCGAAGAACGACGCCCGCCGCGCATTGTCGGCTACGAAGTCAACAACACAGTAACGGTAAAAATCGTTGAGTTAGACAACACAGGCAAAGTCATCAGTGAAGTCGTCAAATTCGGTTCCAACTCACTCGGCAACATCCGCTTTGATGTTTCAAACCGCCAAGAGCTAATGGACGAAGCGCGGGTGAAGGCCGTTAAAGATGCCAGACGCAAAGCCGAAATTTACACAAAGGCCGCGGGCATATCACTCGGCAAAGTGCTGGCAATCTCAGAAGGACGCGCCGCCCAACAACCCCGCCGTTTTAAAGCCGCCGCAAGGTCGCTCGCCGTTGCAGAAGCAGCCCCCGCGCCAGTCTCTGGTGGCGAAGCCTCGATTTCAGTGCAGGTGAATATGACGTGGGAACTGGAACAGTAAAAACATCGACGAAAAAATATTTCAAAATCCCACGTTTTCAACTGGATTTGTATTCAATTAAATAATACTAGATGCGCCTTAGTCGAAGCCCCTGAGAGCGCGAGTAGAGTTTTGAATAACAATCTAGATCATTTCGTGACGAAAGATGGTGTTACCTTTGCTGGTGCGCATCTCATTATTGACCTTTACGACGCACAGCAATTGGACGATCAGGCGCATATTGAGCGCACGATGCGGGCATGTATTGAAGCATCTGGAGCAACTTTGCTGCATATCCATTTGCATCCGTTTGAGCCGTCCGGCGTTAGCGGCGTTGCGGTACTGGCGGAGAGCCACATTTCCGTTCACACATGGCCAGAAGCAGGCTACGCGGCGTTTGATGTCTTTATGTGCGGCGATACCGAACCAGAAAAATGTATTGATATTCTCGCCGACGCTTTTAAAGCGAATAAGGTAGAGGTGACAAACCTCAAACGCGGCGACAAAGTGAGCGAAACAAAATGACCGACACCACAAACACGCCCCCGTTAAACCGTGATGGCTGGGTAAGCGAAACATTGCACGACGGCATCCAGTTCTCTTTCAAAGTGGACCGCGTTTTATACGAGCAAAAAACCGATGAGTGGCAGCTGACCCTTGTTGAAAACCCACTGTTTGGCAAAGTCCTCATGCTGGATGGCGCAACGCAGGTCACCACCAAAGACGAATTCATCTATCATGAGATGATGAGCCACGTGCCGCTGTTTGCTCATGGCAAGGCGAAACGTGTTTTGATTGTTGGCGGCGGTGATTGTGGCATGGCCGAAGAGGTCTTAAAGCACAAAGGCGTCGAGCGTCTCACCCAAGTGGAAATTGACCAGTCGGTCGTCGATTTTTCCAAAGAGCATTTCAGCGAATTTAACACGCCCGTTTTTGATGATCCGCGCTTTGATTTGGTGATCGCCGATGGTGCTGCATATGTGGCGGACACGGCAGATCGTTTCGATGTGATCATCATTGATTCAACGGATCCCGTTGGCCCCGGTGCGGTGCTCTTCACCAAAGAATTCTACACCAGCTGCAAAAGATGCCTCACTAATGGCGGCATCCTTGTCACGCAAAACGGCGTGCCGTTTTTGCAAGAAGACGAACTGGTAAGCTCCGTCCGCCACTTCTCAAGCTTGTTCCAAGACGCCTACGCCTACATCGCCTCCGTCCCAACCTACATCGGCGGCCACATCGCACTGGGCTGGGCAAGTGATGACGAAGGCTTGCGACGGGTGAGCGTGGAGACGTTGCAAGAACGGTTTGCAGCGGCTGGTTTTGAAACGAAGTACTACACGCCCGAAGTGCACGCCGCGAGTTTTGCTTTGCCACGGTTTATTCTCGATGCGGTGGAGAAGGCGCGACGGGGGTAGTTGGGGGGAATTGATAATCTTACTTTTTAGTCTTTGTCGGATTGCTTATGTCAATGATAGTCGTCGGGGCCGCATCTATTTCCTGAATACCCGGGAGCGGACGGAAAAGAGCTGATAACATCAATTGCCGATCTTCCTTTTCAGTCAATTGGCCAGTTGCCAGAAGATTGACATAGGTCTGCGCCATAACTTCCCGCTGTGCCGCATCTTCCGCTAAAGACAGGTTCATATTTGCAAACCGCAAAATTGCCCGCAATATCCAGACAACAATCGCGATTGGAAGCGAGATAATCAGGAACCGACTGAATAATAAAGCCGTGTCGCTAATCGCGGAGCCAGTAGCCTTGTCACTCGGCGCAACCTCTGCGATCAAGCTTTTTATCACGTCGACTTGCTGCCACCCTATGAAGCCGCAAGCCACGATTAGAGCGAGAAAAAGTCCAGCGCCGCACCAAAAATTTCGCCTATGGCTCACTTTCTTTTTCGCCCAAAGAGTAAATGAATCTTGGAAAATTTTCTCAGCTCGAACACCCGTTAACGCATTCTCAGCTGTATCTTGTATCTTTAAAGCTCCAGCTTCAGCGACTTCCCCTGCTTTTTCGTTGATAAGCACGAAGTGTTTTTGAAGCTCTTCATTCAGCTTTTTTGTTAATATTTTTACTTGATCACCGCTCGTTTTTTCCACTTGAGCAGAAAAACTTTCTGAATGGCCTTGGAAGATTCTATCAACTTCCAATTTCATTTCTTCAAGCATCTGATGCTTTGACGCGTCATCAAATTTGGCCACAGGCCTGCCACCATCCATCAACTCTAGAATCTTCGCATTCACCACCGCAGGCCCTTGCTTCCAAAGCTCTTTATCCAAGGTCGCTATGCCAACATCGACGGTTTCCAGCAAGTCTCTCGGCACATCAAGCGTTTTACCGCCATAAAGCCGCGCCTGATACCAATCGCGCCACACTTGCCAATTAGCTACTGCATTCGACAAAAAGTCCTTTAGCTCGTTCCAACGCTCAAGGGTTTCCGCAGGCATTGTTTGAATACGCCATAAGGGCCGCCCTGCAAGGTCGCGGGCAGCATGTTCAGCCTCTTCACCTTGCTCAACAGCATCATCAAAAAAAGCGCAGTCTTGTAAGCTTTCTTGCCAAGCGGCGGGGCCGGGGTGGCCGGCGAAGTGGGCGGAGCCGGAGGTGTCGGAGGTAGCGGCGAGGGCGGCGGCGGAGCGGGCGGAGAAGGCGGAGGAGATGGAGTGTTCGGAGGCGGAGGAGTCGGCGGCGAAGCGGGCGGCGGTGCGGGCCGCAGAGCGGGCGAAAGCAGCTTCAATGTCATGGGTTGGATACACGCGGGCAACCCATGATATCGCCACAGCCCAAAAAACAGGCAGCAATATGCCGCCTGCAAAATTTTTGACATTCTTCGCTTCAACAATATAAGGAAGCGACCTCAAAGCAGCACGAGCTGCAACCACTTGCACAACAGCAAGTGGGCGCTCGTCAAACCAATCTTCAAGCTCATCTTGCGTTTCTATTTTTAAAACGTCCATGCCCTGCCCTTTTTACTTGCCTTAAACCTAGGCAGTCTGCGGATGTTAAACAAGTCGCTCCGTTTGTTTAATCAATCCCGTGCACATACTTCGCCCTCACCCACCCTAAAACGCAAAAACCCCGGCTCAAGAGCCGAGGTTTTTCACCGAAAAGAAACAAGCAGATGGAGGGCTTTTTGTTTCTTTTCTTCAGGCGAGGAGGGAAAACGTGTTAGCTGCGCTTTTCCACCACACCCGCGATTGCGATACCCAGAGCCACGTGGCCGATGAGGCTTGCTTGACCGAGAGCATTAAAGCCCATGAACGGAGGGAAGCCAGCGAAGAAATGCGCCATGATGTACATAGCAAAAACATAAAGCACGAGACCAAATACGGCACCAGTTACCCACCATGGAAGGCTCGGCAAAACGGCCTTAGAAACGGGACGTGCCACAAGCACATAGGCCAATGGATAGGCTAGAAGCCCCGTGAACAAGTGCATGCCATTGGCAACCGCATTACCAACCGCGCGACCACTTGCAGCACCAATTGGGCCGAATGTGTCTTTTCCAATGCCGAGAGATGATTTGACCAAACCAACCGGCGACAAAGTGCCGCCCATGTAAAATGGCGCTAAAACCTTTGACCAAATCTCCCAAACACCAAGGGAAACAAAACCTGCAAGTAAGGCTGTTGTAATAATGGTTGAAACAGAGGCGCCACTATCGGCACGGTCAAAAGTAAGTATAGACATAATCATAATCCTCAATAAGGCCGTTATAAGAGACGGCTTGTTGGCTACAATTATAATTTGGGAATGGTGGGGATTACTTACCAATCACACCTTATGAACGGCGTGTCATTTGGGCAGCAAGAATGCTCACGAAAGCGTGATGAAGATGCGTGATTGAATTGTTATTGCGCTGATTGAAAGATCGCGACCTAGATTAGTTCGCGCGCTGGAGTTTTTCGTCGCCACCAAGCTGTGTTTCAACAGCCAGTTCTTGCAACCAAGAAAGCTCGCTGGTTTCCAAGCCCAATAGCGTGGCGCAGCGATAGGCAAAGTCATCTTCCAATGTGTGCAGCTCTTCGTCGCAAACCGCAATTTCCCACATTTCACGCACACAATCTGCGCGTTCAACAACAGTAGAATTTGATTTTATAAAAGACACTAAAGCCGCCAGATCAGGGGCATGCGCACTATCATCACAAAGTTCATGCGCCAATTGCTTTGATGTTTCGTCGTCGAGGTCAAATTTGGCTTGAACCATATTCGTCAAAAATGAGGTCTCAGAAGGTTTCACAACGTTATCGGCCTTCATCATATGAATGGTCATAACGATACGAGCTAAATTCCGTCTGAAATTCGGCTGCTGCAACATAGAGGGCGCGACTATACCAAAAGCGTCCAAATAGTTTTCAATCTCTATACTCATATCAACCTCCAGACAGATGATGCAGCCCAAATATTTGGGCCAAGCCCCTACCCTAAATCTCACCCACTTCGTGTTATTACATACCTTATTTTTTCTCAAGAGTCAGTTTTTTTATGTCCCAACTAATCTCCTCACAAAACATCCTAAATGCGACGAAGGAGAAGAAGACACTGATCCATCAAGAAAAAACCGCGTCACCCTGCTCATCAATAACATAACGAGCTTTTTTAAGTGTCGCTTCTTCTGCGGCTTCTTTGCTCGGAAATGTATCCGCCCGTATCAACATATGGCTTTTCTCAACGCCATTAATTTCTTTTGCAATCGTTCCAGCAAGACGAAACTGCCCCCCGTCTTTCATTGGTGCGGGGGTGATTTTATAGCCGTTATAATCAACCGAAGCCGCAGATTTGCTAGGCTTTGGGGTACTTTCGCCACCGCCGAAGAGCTTTTTTAAAAACGACATCCAACCAATCCTTCGTTCATCTACTTAGTCTTGATATAGCAACCAGTTGCAGCGAGCCTGTCAAGGTTTGGGGTGAATTACGCAAGAGGCCACAAAAAATCCCGCAGGCAATGTGCTACCTGCGGGATGATATTCTAACAATTCTTAAGCGCTTAGCTATCCAAGAATGAACGCAGTTTACGCGACCGGCTTGGGTGCTTCAATTTGCGCAAAGCTTTGGCTTCAATCTGACGAATCCGCTCACGAGTAACGGAGAATTGTTGTCCAACCTCTTCCAAAGTATGGTCGGTATTCATGCCAATACCAAACCGCATCCGCAAAACACGCTCTTCACGAGGCGTAAGCGAGGCCAAAACGCGGGTTGTTGTTTCGCGTAAGTTTGCTTGGATCGCGGCATCAATTGGCAAAATCGCATTTTTGTCTTCAATGAAATCACCAAGATGCGAATCTTCCTCGTCACCAATCGGTGTTTCGAGAGAAATAGGCTCTTTCGCGATTTTCAAAACCTTGCGCACTTTTTCAAGCGGCATAGCAAGCTTATTCGACAATTCTTCCGGCGTTGGCTCACGACCAATCTCGTGCAGCATTTGACGGCTTGTACGAACGATTTTGTTGATCGTCTCAATCATGTGCACAGGAATACGGATTGTCCGCGCTTGGTCCGCGATTGAACGGGTGATTGCCTGACGGATCCACCATGTCGCATAGGTCGAGAACTTATAACCACGGCGATATTCAAATTTATCAACCGCTTTCATAAGGCCGATATTGCCTTCCTGAATGAGATCAAGGAATTGCAAACCGCGATTGGTGTATTTCTTCGCAATTGAAATCACGAGACGAAGGTTTGCTTCCACCATCTCTTTTTTCGCTTGGCGTGCTTCGCGCTCACCCTTTTGCACCATATGAACGATGCTACGGAATTCACCTGTTACAAGGCCAGTTTCAGAGGCCAAGTGTTGAATTTCAGCCCGCAAATCAGAAACGCGTGTTTCTTCGGAGTTCGAAAACTCCTTCCAGCCACGGCCTGGTAATTGGCCAACGTTTTCAAGCCAGTTCGGGTTCAATTCTGACCCTTGATAATGCTCAATGAACTGCTCACGTTTCACGCCATAAGATTCAGCCAGTCTGAGAAGACGGCCTTCATAACCGATCAGCTTTTTATTGATTTCATAAAGCTGTTCAACAAGCGCTTCGATCCGGTTTTGATTGAGTGACAAGGATTTAACGTCTGTCTCAATTTCCTCACGGAGTTTCTTCATCTTGGTGCTGTCGCTACCAGATTGATCGCCGTCAGCAAGTGTTGTTTCTACAAGCTTGTCTTGCAGTTTGCGAAGCTTCGCGTAGTTGTTCGCAATACCATCAAACGTTGCAACCACTTCAGGCTTAAGCTCAGCTTCCATCGCAGCCAATGAGATATTGTTTTCCATATCTTCATCGTCTTCGTCTTCATCACCCTCAGTGCCTTCGCCGTTTTCTGGACGACGGTTTTCTTCTTCTTTTTTCGCTTCTTGCTCTTCAGCAGTCGGCGCAGCTGGCACCTGCTTGGCATCTGGGCCAGCATAGGTTGCTTCAAGGTCGATAATGTCGCGCAGCAGAATTTTCTCTTCTGCCAGCTCATCACGCCAAATAATAATCGCTTGGAAAGTCAGCGGGCTTTCACAAAGACCGGCAATCATCGCTTCACGACCAGCCTCAATCCGCTTCGCAATCGCAATCTCGCCTTCACGAGAGAGAAGCTCCACAGAACCCATTTCACGCAAATACATGCGGACAGGGTCATCTGTGCGGTCGGTTGGTTCTTTTTTGGCGGTGGTTGCAACAGCTGTGGACTTGTTAGCTTCTACAAGTTCCCCGCCGCTCTCAGAGCTTTCGCCTTCTTCTTCGCCTTCATCATCTTCAACCACATTAATGCCCATGTCAGACAACATGGACATGATGTCTTCAATTTGCTCAGACGTCACTTCGTCTGATGGCATAACGTTGTTGAGTTCATCATAAGTGACAAAGCCGCGCTTCTTGGCGACTTTAATCATCTTTTTGACGGCGGCATCTGTCAGGTCAAGAAGCGGTCCATCTGTGGTCTCGCCTTGAGCATCCGCAGAGCTTTTCTTTTCCGTGGCTTTTGTTGCCATTCATATTCTCCAGGTCTTGGTGGCGTTACGCCACCGCAAGGGGGTGATCAAACCGCCTCGCCAACTCGTTTCTTCTGCATCTGGTCAATGGCTTAAACATCACTTTGTTCGGCCCACCCGTCAGCGTCCGAATCTTAATTATCAGGTGTGAGTTAAGTGTCGATTAACCTTAGTGCCGAACCTCAAACTTTCTTGCCGCTACCAACTTAAGGCTGTTTGCGGCGTTACTATGTGCCAGTCCATTCAATATGCGTCCCTCAAAAAAAGGGCTGTTAGCCATTTGGCATATTTTCAAGGTTGCCGAGCAAGACATCGTCTTCATCGACACTGGCAATTTGTGCATTTACGTCTAGCAGTCTCTCAAGGTTTAATTCGCTTTCGTCATTTGCGTAAGCGCGTTCGGCTGCTTTCAGCTCTTTATGTAATGTATGTGCACGATGATGCAAGGCTTGAGCTTGCTTGTAACCCATTTCTGCTGAAGAAACTGGCGCATTTGCGCCAATTTGCCACATATGAAGGCCATTTACGGCTGCTTCAATGCGAAAAACTTCGTCTTCCAAGCCTTCCCGAACCAAAAATAACCGCAATTCTGAGGCAGAAAACTCATGTCCAACGGCGACACTGCTCAATAAACCTGACTGCAACTTGGCAAGAACCGAGTTTTTGAAGCTTAATTCTGAAAAGCTCTCGAAATAATCGCCCAACAATTCTGGATGGTTCATCAAAGTCGCAACAAGCACGACCTCACGCGGGATCAACGGTTGACCTCGGCCATAATTTTTAGACGTGAGCGGGTTTTTACGCAGTCGGTCCGTGATCATCGGGCCATTGTTGCGCCCTGCTCTGCCACCACCAAATCCACCACGGCGGCCCGAAGAGTTTCTATTATAGCCACCGCCGTTGTTATTATAAGATCGGCCATAGTTATTCTGCCCGTATCCGCTGTTTCCGCCATAGCCGCCGTTGGATTGGCCGCTCATCCCATTAGGAGAGAAAAATGCCTGCATTTTATCGCGAAAGGCCTGTTCATAATGTCGGCGAACATTTTGATCTGCAATAGAGCGAATAAGTTCCGAAAACCGTGCCTCCAGTGCAGCTTTGCGTTCTGGCGTTTCAAATGTGCCGCTTTCAGCTTCGCGCACCCAAATAAGGTCTGAAAGGCTTCGTGCATCATTCAACAGCTCTTCAACCGCCTCGATGCCCTCAGCATTGATCAGGTCATCAGGATCTTGGCCATCTGGCAACATTGTAAATTGCACAGTCTTACCAGGCTTCAAAAGGGGAAGCGCAACATCAACAGACCGGTTGGCCGCACGTTGACCCGCTTCATCACCGTCAAAACATAAAATTGGCTCGTCGGCGATTTTCCATAAAAGGTGCAATTGCTCTCCGGTGAGTGCCGTACCAAGTGGCGCAACGGCTTCTGGAATGCCTGCCTGCGCTAAAGCGATCACATCCATATAGCCTTCAACAACCACAATACGCTTGCGGTCATAGGCGACTTTTCTAGCGTTCGCAGCGTTATATAAAATGCTCCGCTTTGAAAACAGTGGTGTTTCGGGCGAGTTCATATATTTGGCTGGATTATCTGCCGACATCGCTCGACCACCAAAGGCAATCACCCGCTCGCGCAAATCAAGGATCGGGAACATAATTCTGTCGCGGAACTTGTCATAGGATACAGGCACATCAGGGCCAGAAACGACCAAGCCAGCCTCAACCATTTGATCGTGTTCAACACCTTTTGAAACCAAATACTGCTTCAACGCAGAGCGATCACGTGGCGCAAAGCCAATACCAAAATGGCGCTGAGTTTCTAAAGTAAGTCCACGTTGTTGCAGATACCCACGTGCGGCAGCGCCGAGGGGCCCTTGTAATTGTTCAAGAAAGAACTGTTGGGCAAACGCCACCACATCATACAGCGAACCGCGCTTCTTCTCCCGCTCCACTTCACGCGGATCAAGCTTTGGTAATGCCACACCCGCTTCATCAGCAAGCCGCTCAACAGCTTCAGGAAACGACAGGCCTTCTTTTTCCGTCAAAAACCGAAAATGATCCCCCGTCACCCCACAACCAAAACAATGATAAATATTGCGGCGGTCATCCACGTGAAAGGACGGTGTTTTTTCATTGTGAAACGGACAACAAGCCCAATAATCACCCTTTTGCGGCTGGCTCTTGCGCTTATCGTACGTCACCCGCCGTCCAACAATGTCGGACAGGGTCAATCGGTTTCGGATTTCATCCAAAATCTGGGGAGTAAAGCGGGCCATGAAAGAGGTATCGTCGGTATTGAGCTTTGTTTCAAGCGCCATTGATGTGGATTACGGGAACAAACGTTATTTATGGCATTCCAGCCTATAAATATCGCTCACTAAACCAGCATAAATACACAAAGACCAGCAACCGCAAGCAGGCCTTTATCGACCACGCCAAGAGGCATTAACAAGAAATCAGGTGGCTTGCGGTCTTTTGGATGTTTTCGCAAAAACCACAGCAAAATCAACCCGCCCCAACTAAAAACCACGCCAAGCATATAAAGCCCATCCGTGCCGCCATAGGCAGTGCGTTGCAAATGATTGATCAGCAGCGCCCCAATGGCGACAAACAAACAAAGGAAAGCGAGCGCCGTGGCGTTTTCAGAGAGAAAAGACAGGTTCACCTGCGGGTCACGGTAAGATTGCCAAAGCGCACTAAAAGCAATCAGAAAAAGGGCAACAGCAATAATCATAATCAGTCACCCACTACCCTACACTCACAACGCTCAGCATTAACCGAGTAGTTCTTTCACAATGCAAGACGCTTTGCCAAAATCCATTTGCCCTGGATATTCACCTTTAAGCACGCCCATCACTTTGCCCATATCGCGCAAGCCTTCAGCACCGCAATTGGAGATCGCATTTTCACAGGCCGTTTTCGTGGCTTCTGCATCAAGCTGTGTCGGTAAGAAGCGCTGGATGATTGAAATCTCTTCACGCTCTTGCTCAGCAAGTTCCAAACGCCCTGCACCCTCATAAACGCGTGCAGATTCTTCGCGTTGCTTTACCATTTTAGCCAGCACATCCAGAATTTCTTCGTCTGTTGTGCGCCCATCACCGCCTTTGCGATCCATAATATCGCGATCTTTAATCGCGGCAGTAATCAGCCGAAGCGTATTCGTCTCGCATTTATTACGGGCATGCATCGCTGTTTTGAGAGCTGCAGAAATTTGGTCACGCATTAAGGAAGGGCCTTTAAATTGCCAAGATAGAGTGGTGCAGCGAGATCATAAATAGACGCCTTTCCACAGGCAACATAATTAAATTTCCTAAGCCATTGATTTTATTGAATTTCAAAAATAATTCAAACATTGACGTGGTCGCTCGTTTCTCTTATCACCCTTTCAATCTTTGAAAATCGACAAAAACTCGCCTGCCGAAACGATGACGCGCGGGCTGAGTGCAAAGGAGCCAAAAGAATGAGCGCATGGATTGACCCGAAACCAACCGCTGTTCTAGTTCTTGCCGATGGCACCGTTATTGAAGGCATGGGCCTTGGGGCGGAAGGCGCGGTTGAAGCGGAAGTTTGTTTCAATACAGCAATCACCGGCTACCAAGAAATTCTGACCGACCCATCATACGCTGGCCAAATCGTTACCTTCACCTTCCCGCACATCGGCAATGTTGGCGCCAATGATGAAGACATGGAAACGGTTGAAGCCGCTGACTTAAACGGCGTGCGCGGCTGTATCATAAAAGCAGACATTACAGAGCCTTCAAACTACCGCTCTACTCGCCACCTCGATCAGTGGTTAAAAGCGCGCAACATTATCGGCATGGCTGGTATCGACACCCGCGCTTTGACTAACCTAGTGCGCGAAAACGGCATGCCAAATGCAGTGATTGCTTATAATAAAGACGGCGAATTCGATATTGAAGCGCTGAAAGCAAAAGCCGCCGCTTGGCCGGGCCTTGTTGGTATGGACTTGGCGAAGACTGTCACAACCGACAAATCCTATGAGTGGACAGAAGCTCCTTGGGTTTGGAATGAAGGTTTCAAGAAAGCGTCAGAAACACCTTACCATGTGGTCGCTCTTGATTTCGGCGTAAAGCGCAACATTCTTCGCCTGCTTGCAGGTCTTGGCTGCAAGGTAACAGTGTTACCAGCGAGCGCCAGCGCAAGTGATGTAACAAGCCTCAATCCTGATGGTGTCTTCCTATCAAATGGCCCCGGTGACCCTGAAGCAACCGGCGCTTATGCAATTGATACAATCAAAGCAGTCGTTGCAGCAGACATTCCAACTTTTGGTATTTGTCTCGGCCACCAAATGCTCGCTTTGGCACTCGGTGCAAAAACAATGAAGATGCACCAAGGCCACCACGGCGCAAACCATCCGGTAAAAGACCACACAACCAGCAAGGTTGAAATCGTCTCCATGAACCACGGCTTTGCGGTTGATGGTTCAAGCCTGCCTGACGGTGTTGAAGAAACGCATGTTTCTCTGTTTGACGAATCTAATTGCGGTTTGGCTGTTACAGGAAAATCTATCTTCTCCGTGCAGCACCACCCAGAAGCATCCCCAGGCCCACAAGATAGCCATTATCTCTTCCGTCGGTTCGTGAATCTCATGCGCGCCCGTCGCAAAGAGGCACTGTTGCCAGAGCACGAACAGGCATAATTGGCTGACAACTAAAATTATTTGGTTACACGAACATCGCCATGGCCTGCATCCCGTGGCGAGAATATGCGTATGACCCAACCAAAGAATCCGCCGAAGAAAAAACCAAAGACCGCGTAGACGAAACCAGACAAGGTCGCTGGTATGCCGAAGGTGTAATCTTTCAGCATGCCTTGCATCACCTTTTCGTCGCCCTCTGCAAAGAGATAAATCGGCTTATAAAGATCGTTGCTGGTTTTAAAGGTCTTCACTTGGTGAGTTAAAGTGTCAAACCGCGACAGAGCAATCTGCATCGACCGCCCTCTGTCTTTCAAAAATGGTGCTGAGGCTTGGCTATAAGTTTCCAATGCAGTTTCACGGGTTAAACCGTGCTTTGCGACATCCTTGTCAAATTGCTCAATCACTGTTTGAAGCTCACCCAGCGCACCGCCGATGCGTTGTTCGTACTGGGTCGCCATTTCCGGCCCTTGCGCAAGCCCTGATGCACCGAAAAGGCCGAAAATAAGAATTATAAGGCGTCCAAACATGCTGAGGCAAAACCCTTAAAGCTGTGATGCGTTAAACGTATCGCAAGCTTCGAGTTTGCCAGATTGGTAGCCACGGCCAAACCATCTTTTGCGTTGGTCAGATGTACCGTGATTAAAGCTTTCTGGCACCACATAACCTTGCGTGCGTCTTTGAATCGCATCATCCCCAATTTGTGTGGCAGCATTAAGAGCTTCATCAATATCGCCTGCTTCAAGATAACCTTTTCCAGACGCAAAGTTCGCCCAAATGCCCGCAAAACAATCAGCCTGTAGCTCAACACGAATGGACATCGCGTTTTCTTGTGCTTTGCTCATGGTGCGACGGCGTTTGTTGAATTCTGGCAAAACGCCAACGAGATTTTGCACATGATGGCCAACCTCATGCGCTAGCACATAAGCCTGCGCAAAATCGCCGGGCGCCTCAAAACGACGGCGAAGCTCGTCATAAAAACTCAGATCAATATAAATTTTGTTATCTGCTGGACAGTAAAACGGACCAGACGCAGAAGAGGCCGAGCCGCAAGCAGATCGCGTTTGGCCTGTAAAAAGTTGCAAAACAGGCTTTTGATAACGCGCATTACGCTCAGCAAAAATCTGCCCCCATGCATCTTCCGTATCGGCCAAAACCACGCGCACAAACTGGCTCATCTCATCATTGGCAGGGCTGCTATTTCGGGGCGCTACAGATTGCTGTTGCCCGCCTGTAAAACCACCAAGGTCGCCCCCACCACCTAAAAAGGTCAGCGGATTAATGCCGAAGACGAAATAAGCAATCAAGCCAACAACGATGAGACCGATGCTGCCACCGCCGCCAGCACGGCTAACGCGACGCCTTCCGCCACTCCCTATTGGACGCCGAAAACCGCCTCGGCTACTTCCTCGTACATCTTCTACATTCGAACTTTGTCGACGACCCTTCCAACGCATGGCTGAGAATTCCCCTATTTATAATTCTATTTATTCTTGCGCGAATACAACTTTACAGTACCTGCATCATAAAGTGCGACCATCGGCTTGTCCTCTTAAAAGAAGACAAAAGAGGGTCATTACCCCCTTACAAATTCACCTTGATCAGAGATCACCATAAAAACCACGTATTTTTCGCGACTTTATTCACTAGAATCGACAAAAAGCCCTTTTCAACTGCCCATCATTTGCCTATAGAAAAGCCTTAGCCACGACATTAAATTGCACGTCACCCGGTCGCCCTCAGCGTCTCGGGTTTTTTGCAGAACTCTCCCTGTCGTTTAACTAAAAAAGCAGGTCCATATGCCCAAAAGAACCGACATTTCCTCCATCCTCATCATCGGGGCCGGACCGATCGTTATTGGTCAAGCTTGTGAGTTTGATTACTCTGGCACTCAAGCCTGTAAGTCGCTCAAAGCGGAAGGCTACCGGATTATTTTGGTGAACTCTAATCCCGCCACCATCATGACGGACCCAGAGCTTGCTGACGCAACTTACATCGAGCCGATCACGCCAGAAATTGTGGCGAAGATCATCGAGAAAGAAAAACCAGACGCCATCCTGCCAACCATGGGCGGACAGACGGCTCTCAACTGTGCATTGTCACTCAAGAAAATGGGCGTTCTTGAAGAGCACAATGTGGAAATGATTGGCGCGACGGCTGAAGCAATCGACAAAGCCGAAGACCGCGACCTTTTCCGCGATGCCATGCAGAAGATTGGCCTCGACACACCGCACGCAGCTTTTGTGAACACGACAGACCTGAAGAAGCGTTTCGAAGACGAATATAATGCAAAGCGCGCTAACGTTGCCAAACAAGGCAGCGATGACGCGCTCGAAGCATTTGAAGTTCAGTGGATGGAAGGCGAGCGTCATCGCCGTGAAGAGCATCGCCTCACAGCTCAGCTTCAAGCCTTGAAAGCAAGCGAGACAACGGGCCTTCCAGCCATTATCCGCCCAAGCTTTACCATGGGTGGCCAAGGCGGCGGTATCGCTTATACGATTGAAGAGCTTTACGACATTGTTTTATCCGGCATTGAAGCCTCACCAACCAACGAAGTTTTGGTTGAAGAGAGCGTTCTTGGTTGGAAAGAATTTGAGATGGAAGTGGTTCGCGATAAAGCGGATAACTGCATCATCATTTGTTCTATCGAAAACATCGACCCGATGGGCGTGCATACAGGCGATAGCATCACCGTCGCCCCTGCCCTCACGCTGACGGACAAAGAATACCAAATCATGCGGAACGCATCGATTGCGGTATTGCGCGAGATCGGCGTTGAAACAGGCGGTTCAAACGTTCAGTTCGCAGTAAACCCTGAAGATGGTCGCTTGGTTGTGATTGAGATGAACCCACGGGTTTCTCGTTCCTCAGCGCTTGCCTCAAAAGCAACAGGCTTCCCAATTGCAAAAGTTGCAGCCCGCCTTGCGGTTGGCTACACGCTTGATGAATTGGAAAACGACATTACAGGCGGTGCAACACCTGCCTCATTCGAACCAAGCATCGACTATGTCGTCACAAAAATTCCACGCTTTGCCTTCGAGAAATTTGCAGGTGCATCGCCAAACCTAACAACCGCCATGAAATCTGTTGGTGAAGTGATGGCGATTGGCCGGACCTTTGCTGAAAGCTTGCAAAAAGCTCTACGCGGTCTCGAAACTGGCCTTGATGGTCTCGATGACATTGAGATTGAAGGGTATAGCGACGGCCAAGAAAAAGATGCAATCCGCGCAGCTCTTGGCACACCAACACCCGACCGTCTGTTGCAAGTGGCACAAGCCATGCGCCTTGGCTGGGACAATGACTTCATCCATTCCTTCTGCAAAATCGACCCGTGGTTCCTTGATCAACTACGCACCATTGTGGACATGGAAAACAAAATCCGCATCCACGGTCTGCCAACAACGGAGCACACCATGCGCTCTGTTAAAGCAATGGGCTTTTCTGACGCGCGCTTGGCAAAGCTGACAGACCAAGATCAGTCAGCCGTTCTTGCACACCGCGATGGCTTGAATGTGCATCCTGTCTATAAGCGTATTGATACGTGCGCTGCAGAGTTCGCGTCGCCAACGGCCTATATGTATTCAAGCTACGAGACGCCGTTCGTTGGTGAAACACGCTCTGAATCATACCCGTCTGATCGCAATAAAGTCGTCATTCTTGGTGGCGGTCCAAACCGGATCGGCCAAGGTATCGAGTTTGATTATTGCTGTTGTCATGCCGCCTTCGCCTTGTCTGATCAAGGTTATGAAACGATCATGATCAACTGTAACCCTGAAACCGTTTCAACAGACTACGACACATCTGATCGTCTCTACTTTGAGCCTTTAACACAAGAAGATGTGTTGGCCATTTTGCGCGAAGAGAAGAAGAACGGAACCCTGCACGGCGTCATCGTTCAGTTCGGCGGACAAACACCGTTGAAACTTGCCAATGCGCTTGAAGATGCAGGCATTCCAATTCTTGGCACATCGCCAGACGCGATTGACTTGGCTGAAGATCGTGACCGTTTCCAAGCATTGCTCAACGACCTTAATCTCAAACAACCAAACAACGGCATTGCCCGCTCACGCGATGAAGCAAAAGTCATTGTGGAACGCATTGGGTATCCAGCTGTTATCCGTCCGTCATATGTACTTGGCGGACGTGGCATGGAAATCGTTCGCGATGACGCCCAGTTCGAGCAATACATCAACAAAGCCGTCATCATCTCAGGTGATGCACCGGTTTTGATCGATGGTTATCTTACCAACGCGACCGAGATTGATGTTGATTGTTTGGCTGACGGCGAAGACACTTTCGTTTGCGGCATCATGGAACACATTGAAGAAGCAGGCATCCACTCTGGGGATAGCGCTTGTTCGCTGCCACCGCATTCGCTCTCAGACAGTGTGATTGCGCGTCTTAAAGAACAGACCCGTGCAATGGCGCTTGCGCTTAAAGTTGGCGGGTTGATGAATGTGCAATATGCCGTGAAAGATGACGAAATCTACGTGATTGAAGTCAACCCACGCGCTTCACGTACCGTGCCATTCGTTGCCAAGACCATCGGTGACCCGATCGCGAAAATCGCGTCGCGCATTATGGCTGGTGAGAAGCTTGCAGACTTTGATTTGAAAGAACATCAGTTTGATCATATCGCTGTTAAAGAAGCCGTCTTCCCATTCGCCCGCTTCCCAGGCGTGGACACTGTGCTTGGACCAGAAATGCGTTCAACCGGCGAAGTGATGGGTCTTGATCGCAATTTCGGCATCGCCTTTGCAAAATCACAACTTGGTGGCGGCACGAAAGTGCCAACTTCTGGCACTGTCTTTGTCTCATTGAAAAGCGATGACAAACCACGCGTTTTAGAAGGCATCAAGATTTTGAGCGAGATCGGTTTCAAAATCGTCGCAACAGGTGGCACGCAACGCTATCTACAAGAACAAGGCTTCAAAGTAGAGCGCATCAACAAAGTGCTTGAAGGTCGCCCGCATGTGGTGGATGCCATCAAAAATGGTGAAATCCAATTGGTGTTCAACACGACAGACGGTTCAAAAGCCCTCTCAGATAGCCGTTCTCTAAGACAAGCAGCCTTGCTCAACAAAGTGCCGTATTACACAACTGTATCGGGTGCAAACGCTGCTGCCCAAGGCATAGCAGCTTACAACCAAGGCAATGTGGAAGTGCGTTCATTGCAGGATTATTTCGGATAAGCTTGAAGTACCTCAAAAATCAGTATCGCGGGAGCAAGCTTGTGCCCGCGATTAGGACTTAAGGCTGTTTCTCTAAGCTTTAAGCATTCCAAGCTTCGCCAGGTTTCAACGCCAAGAATGCAGATTCTTTCAAACCTGCAGCAGACTTTGCCGCGGCCAATCGCTCAATTGGCTCTTCTATCGGTTCATTCGTTAGTTGGAACATACCCCAATGATGGGCGATAGAGACTTCCGCATTACATAATATATGAGACTGAACGGCCTCTTCAGGGTTCTGGTGCACATCTTTCATGAACCAACGGGGCGAATAAGCACCAATTGGCACAATCGACGCTTTAAAACCGCCGTGCTTTTTGCGAACGGCTTTAAAATTGATCCCATTGTGAAATCCAGTATCGCCAACGAAGTAAACTTTGCCAGCTTTGCTTTCAACAACAAACGCTGCCCAAAGGGCCATTCGGCGATCACTGGTTTTGCGCGCAGACCAATGGTGCATTGGTTCGAAATGGATTTTAGCTTTACCTAATTTAACCACATCCCCCCAATCACCAGTTTGCACACGAGCAGTGGGTATGGACTTGTGGATGATCGTATCATTGCCCAATGGGGTGATAATGAGAGGGTCATGGTTTTCAACCAACCACTTCAAGCTCTCTTTATCCAAATGATCATAGTGATTGTGGCTCAACAATACCGCATCAATCTTCGGCAAATCTTCAAGCGATACACCAGGTGGTGCAATGCGTTTTGGCCCCGCAAAGGACAAAGGGCTGGCACGCTCAGTAAAAATTGGATCAGTCAGGAAGTTCAGACCGTTTATCTGAATAAGCAATGTCGCATGACCGACCATGGTAATGGCCAAATTATCAACGCTGCGTTCAGGTTTTGCCCCTGCAAACGGGCTTAGATAGGTCGAGGGCCACTGAGCCGGCTGACTGCCTAATTTCCATCTTAAAAGCCCACCAAGCCCTTTCGGGTTAGCGCCCTTTGGATTGAAAAATTTCAACCCATCAAAATGGTCTGTACGCCGACCGTTATAATAAATATTTCTTGTTTTTGCGATCGCCGTTGTGACACCCCCACTAAGTAGGGATGCTGCGGAAACAAAAAGCCCCAACTTTAGGAATTTACGACGAGTCATGAAATCTCTCTTACACTTCAATCTCGTGTAGCAGTAATCGAAGATTCTTTAAACCAATATCTCATGCTGAAACAGGATGACTAACAAGCTACATTGATAAGGCTGAGATCAACGCAAAGGCAGCAGAGAAGAATTTAATAATCCTCTCAATAAATTCCGCGCAACTTCGCAACTCTTCCAATTATCATTGTGTTTTGCCACGCCAACAGCGAAGGTGGCGGACAGACAGAATATCATATTGGCAAACCTCTAGATTGGGCTTAAAACCTGATCCACGAACAACAACCCTTGAACCAAAGAGCCGACATGAAAAAAGTATCTTTAATACTCATAGCCCTGATCGCCTTGTTGCATTCTTATATTGCATGGTTTGAAATATTCGCGTGGACATCGCGCGGCCCAAAAGTTTTTGAAACATTCCCGCCCGAGCTTTTTGAACAGACCATACAGATGGCCGCAAACCAAGGCATTTACAATGCATTCTTGGTAATTGGGCTTGTTTGGTCATTGCTCGTTAAAGACGTAAAATGGCAAAAGGACATTGCAACATGCTTCCTCGCCTTCGTGGCGATTGCAGGCATTGGCGCCATTGTAACGGTTGCGGTTAAACCCGGCCTCATCCAATTGGTGCCGTCCGTCATTGCTTTGGCCCTGCTTCATTTAGGTCAAAAATCAAACGACGCATAATCGCGAAAATCGCAGCTAACCTTATCAGGAATTAAAATAATGAAACTTAGCGACTTTAAAGTTCTAGCATTTGATGTTTATGGCACCTTGATCGACTGGGAAAGCGGCATGGTGACGGGGCTAAAGCCACTAACGGATAAAGTCAGCCGCAGCCTATCTCGCGATGACATCTTAGAAGCGCACGCCTATCACGAATCCACAACGCAACGCTGGACGCCCGACAAGAAGTATTACGATCTTCTCGCTGTTGTTTACCGCAGACTAGCGGAAGAATGGGGTGCAGAAGTAACGTGGGAAGAGTGCCAAGCCTACGGCCATTCCGTGCGCCAATGGCCCGCTTTTGATGATAGCCGCGACGCGCTTGCTTATCTCAAACAGCATTACAAACTCGTGGTTCTTACCAACACTGACAATCAAAGTTTCTCAGGATCAAACGCCCGCCTTGGTGTCCATTTCGATGGGGTCTATACTGCTGAAGATATCGGAAGCTATAAACCGTCTGATCGCAACTTTGACTACATGCTGGAAACGCTGGCACGGCAGGGTATCAACAAGGACGACATCCTGCATACAGCTGAAAGCATGTTCCATGATCACGCCTCAGCCAACAAATATGGCTTATCAAACTGCTGGATTTATCGCCGCCATGAAAAAGAGGGTTTCGGCGCAACAATGAACCCCGGCGACATGCCCACTTACGATTTCCGTTTTAACAGCATGGCCGAACTAGCCGACGCCCACCGCGCGGAATTGGCGGGAAAATAAGTGTGTATTCCACGTTTGATTGAATCCTAACCTCCGACTTGGCATATAAAAAGGCGGCTCGTGCCGCCTCTTCAATTTTGCATTTAAACCAGAAATTCTAGTTGAGAATATTCGAAATCAAATCTGGGTTTGTCACCAAATTACGAACACCGTGGGCGTGGTCTTCTTCAAAGATGTTACCACCCAACCAAGCGTCAACACTTTGAATTGTGATCTTCTTGATCTCAGGACGCACGCTCCAGCTTACTTGGAACGGTGAGCCTTTTTCATTGTAGCTTGGACCCGTCGTCGACCCAGCGTATTGGATCGGCGCGCCCGTATCAGTTGGAATGTTTGGCGCTTGATATAGGTCATTGATCTTCTCAACTTTTGCAAGATCAACAAAGTTCGCAGCATTCACATCATTCACAATCACATAGACCTGTGTTTCAACGCGCAATTGCGGATTGCCGATTGCTTCACTCAAGCATGAACCCAGTGTTGGGCCAGGGGAAACTTTCGCGGTTGTGTGCACATAATGCACTTCAATCGTATCACCGGGTTGAAGGTCACCATATTTGCCCTCACCAACTTTTTTGCCATAGGGCTTAAGTTCGGTGTCAGACAATTTACCCGTATATTGGAAGCCGGTGCCAGCACCTTTGCCATTGCCATTGCCAGCATAGGCAGTAAACGAACCACCCTTGTGCTCAGCATTCTCATGGAAGTGAATATTGCAAAGGTTCATGGCCGTGTGCGCAGGCGCAGAACCGAAGGCACGTGAATTATTACCAGTTAATGTACCAAGGTCGCGAGGTGATTGCGGGCCATAGCCTTTACCCTTTGTGCTCTCAGCAAGAGTATTTCTTTGTTTCGCAACATAGCCATCATCAACCGAGCCAGCAGCTAAAGAAGCGCCTACACTTAGGCTTGTGAATAACAAAGCCGCTGTTGCTGGCGCAATTAATGTAGAAATCTTATTCGTCATATTTGTTTTTTCCCTATAAAAACTATTAAACCGCCACTTTTATTTAGCTCATACGCGCAGCTAAATTGGACGGAGATCGAATGTGAGATCTTATTTTTAATTAGATCACAGCAAGAGCATATACCGCGGCTTGACCCTGACAAGGCGGTATAACCCATTCGTGAAGCAAGTTGCGAATCAACGCGATCTTGAAAAGAACCCAATTAAAGCATTGAATTTATTGACAAAAATTCACAGCATAAGGTTTTGCTATTCTCTATCTTCACAAGAACACAAACCCGTCTTATAGTTATCGCCAATCAAGCAACGCGCGGCTTCAGTAAGTTTAGTGGAGCCGCGCTTTTTATGGCTCGCAATCATAGGTGGGTCAGTTTTTAAAGAGGTTCCCATGGTCGAAAAAGTGCCGATGACCATCACAGGCTACAAAGCGTTGGAAGACGAGTTGAAAGACCGCCAGCAAAATATTCGCGGTAAAATTATCCGTGAGATTGAAGAAGCGCGCGCCCATGGTGACCTTTCTGAAAACGCGGAATATCACGCGGCGAAAGAGGCTCAAAGCCACAATGAAGGCCGTGTTATGGAGCTTGAAGACAAGCTTGGCCGTGCTGAAATAATCGACCCGACGAAAATGACTGGCGGTAACATCAAGTTTGGTGCGACGGTGAAAATGGTTGATGAAGATACGGACGAAGAGAAAACCTACCAAATCGTCGGCGATTTAGAATCCGACATTAAGAGCGGTAAAATCTCAATCTCGTCCCCTATCGCCCGTGCTATGATCGGCAAAGAAGAAGGCGACAGCATCGAAGTTGCTGCACCTAGCGGTACGCGCGCTTATGAAATTTTGGACGTAAAATACGTCTAGTATCATGACAGACGGCGCACAGCCATCAATCTGGATTATCACCGATGGACGACGAGGCGATGTCGTTCAATGCGAAGCGATTGCTCGCCGTTTATCCAGTAATGTGCGCTTTATCGAAGTATCGCCAAGGCAACCTTGGAAATTTTTGATGCCGTGGGGGCCTGTTGACCCACATGAGCTATCGAAGTTTGAAGCCCCGCTGCCTGACCTCATTATCGCAGCAAATCGCCAGACATACCCCTATGCAAAGCGCCTCTTCAAACAATCTAAAGGCCGCACCCGCGTTTTGTTTCTGAAAAACCCGGGCCGCAATGTTTCGTCTTTTGCGCACGTATGGGCACCGAGCCACGACCAGCTCTCAGGCGAGCACGTCATCTCCACGCTTACCGCGCCGCATTTGGTATCAGAAGAAAAGCTAGATGCTTGCAAGCAGACACCGGATCCTAGGCTGACCAAGCTCACCGGACCAAAACTCGCCGTCATCTTGGGTGGTAACAGCAAGCACGCAACTTATGACGATACCGCAATCAACGCCTTCACAAATAAATTGCAAAAGGCCGCTGGCTTTAACGCGGTCATGGTCACGGCTTCACGCCGAACTCCAGATAATTTTTTGAAAGCCGTTAGAGCAGCCAGCCCTTGCCCTGAAAGTTTCATCTGGGATGGTTCCGGCGACAATCCCTATTTTCATATGCTGTCAGAAGCCGACGCCATTTTGGTGAGCGGTGATAGTCACAACATGGTCGGCGAAGCGTTGGCGAGCGGAGTGCCCGTTCATGTGGTTGAGCCAACTGGCAATCCCAACAAATTCCGTTGGACTATTCGCAGACTACGAGAAAAAGGCCTCGTCATGGCAGAGGACCAACCGATCAAAGCAGGTATTCAACCCCGCTTTGACGAAACGCCCGCGATTACCAAAGCCGTTAAAGGTGCCTTTCGGCTTTAGCCTATTTCAACGGAATTGAAGGTTATCAACCGCGATCCACAAAGATTATCAAATTTAAAAACTCAATACTTGACCCCGCCCCCTTCAATGGCAATATCAAGGTAACTTCCAAGCTTCTCATTAGGGACATCATCGATGCACACTAAAGTCCTAATCATAGGATCCGGCCCTGCCGGTTATACCGCAGCAGTTTACGCAGCACGCGCCATGCTAGAACCTGTTTTGGTAACAGGCCTTGAACAAGGCGGACAATTGACCATCACCACCGAGGTTGAAAACTATCCAGGTTTCGCTGATCCAATCCAAGGCCCTTGGCTCATGGAACAAATGCGCGACCAAGCAGTAAACGTCGGCACTAAGCTTGTGAACGACACAATTAAAAGCGTCGATCTTGAAAGCCGCCCGTTTAAAGCAGTTGGCGATGGCGGCGAAGTCTACACCGCTGACACGGTGGTGATCTGCACTGGCGCTAAAGCAAAGTGGCTTGGTATTGAATCAGAACAAACCTTCATGGGCTTCGGTGTTTCTGCTTGTGCTACATGCGACGGCTTCTTTTATCGCGGCAAAAAAGTGGCTGTCATCGGCGGCGGCAACACCGCTGTTGAAGAAGCGCTCTATCTTGCAAACCTTGCAGAAAAAGTAACGCTCGTTCACCGTCGTGACGAATTACGATCTGAGAAAATTTTGCAAGAACGCCTCTTTGCTCATCCTAAGATTGAAGTTCTATGGGACCACGCTGTTGATGAAATTACAGGTGACACAAAACCGATGCCATCTGTAACCGGCGTCAATGTAAAGAACACCAAGACAGACGAGATCAGCACATTAGACGTGGACGGCGTATTCGTTGCTATTGGCCATGCGCCAGCAGTCGATCTTTTCAAAGACACACTACAAATGCGCGATAGCGGTTATATGTGGACGGCACCAGATTCGACCGCCACCAATATTCCAGGCGTCTTTGCTGCTGGTGACGTAACAGACGACATCTACCGTCAGGCTGTTACAGCTGCGGGCATGGGTTGCATGGCAGCGCTGGAAGCAGAAAAATACATTGCCGAACATGAAGCGGATCAAGCCAAGCAAGCCGCCGAATAGATAAGTTGTATCGCTAAGCTGAACAAACCAATGAACGGGCACCAAGATGGATTGGGATAAACTCAGGATTTTTCATGCCGCTGCAGAGGCGGGCAGTTTCACCCATGCTGGTGAAACATTAAACCTGAGCCAGTCCGCGGTCAGTCGTCAGGTGAGTGCGCTTGAATATGATTTGGGCGTCACCCTCTTCCATCGCCATGCCCGTGGTTTGATCTTAACTGAGCAAGGCGACGATCTTTACCGCACGGCCCATGATGTGCTGATGAAACTGGAAGCCGCCATGGTGCGGCTGACAGACTCCAAGGAACGGCCAAGTGGGTCGTTGCGCGTTAACACGACCATTGGTCTTGGCAGCACGTGGCTGACATCGCGGATCAATAATTTCACGGATCTCTACCCCGACATTAAACTGCAAATGCAGCTCTCAGATAGTGAGCTGGATCTCAACATGCGTGAATCTGATGTTGCAATCCGTCTTCATGCGCCAACACAACCAGACCTCATCCAGCGCAAGCTCTTCACGGTGCATTTTCACCTTTATGCCTCGCAAGATTATCTAAAGCGCTTCGGCCCATTGAAAGACACCAAAGACCTCGACAACCACCGCATCATTTCATTCGGTCGCAATTATCCTGACCACTTGAAGGAACTGAATTGGATTTTGCGGGCGGGTAAAGACAGTAAAACAGAACGCACCTCTACGCTCGAAGTCAACAATGTATACGCCATGAAAAACGCAGCCCAACGCGGCGTTGGCATCGCACTTCTGCCAGACTATGTGGTGGATAAAGAACCTGGCCTCGTGCAGCTACCTGTGGAAGAAAGCGTGCCGTCCTTCGACACCTATTTCGTCTACACCGACGACCTACGCAACTCCGCCCGCGTTCAAGCCTTCCGCGATTTCCTCGTTTCAGAAGCGCAAAAGTGGCAGTTTTAATCACTGCAATTTTAGAAATCAGGCCGCACTACCATCAGCCACAAAAGAACAACGATTGCGGTAAACGCTGGAATGCCTAAGGCAAACCAGATGCGAAAGAGCTTGTGATAGCGTGGTGGCAAGGGGGTATTTTGGGTACTGGCCTCAACCGCCAAATCTCGCAATCGCATTTGAATAACAACGACAGGCAACCAACAAGCGCCAATCACGCCGTATAAAACCAACGATAGCCAAATCCAGCCGTCGCCCAATGACCACCCCACATGATGGATGAGCAGCAGGCCTGTGATCGGTTGAAGAACTGCGGCGCTGGCGGTAAACACCCAATCCGCGATCACCACGATGGAGCCAACACCTGCAATAAGCTTAGCGTCACCACTTCGATGAGCCATCACCATAAAGAAGGCAATCCCGCTACCCGTGCCGATCAAAACGCAGGCGCCAAGCACATGTAAAACGCGAATGAGGTCGATCCATTCCATCATCTCGTCTCCAACATCACGCGAGCAACAAGGGCAAGTAGAATGCTCGGCAACACTTTCACGAGCGGGCCCAAAGGATCAAGCCAAAGGCTCGGCACTGTCACTGTAGAGGCGGCTAAGTAGAACAAGCTCACGCCAATCATACAAAGGCAGGTAAGTTTCGCCGTGGGGCGATATAAAATGCCTGCTGCGAGAGCAACATCCACGACAGCCCAAAACACCACGCTGAATTTGGCAAGTGCTGACGACCATCCAACAGCCGTCAAAACATTAGCTGCCGCGCTAAGACTGACTACCCCAAGAATGCCAGACAGGAACCAGAAGAGTGCAAGGGTAGCGATAACCATCGGCATCAATAATGCCATGCGCGCTGATAATCGGTCTTCAGCCAAAGCTGGCATTGCCTCTAACGTCTTTGAAAGCGGAGACAACGGCACATCATGCCATTTTCGCCATTGAGACGCATCGCCAGAAATTCCTGTTTCAAGTACTTTCACAGCAGAACTTCGAAGCGGTGAGCGCCAACCCAAGTGCCCTAAACTGTCGGCAATGAACGAAATTGACGAAAGCGCCCAACGTGGCAACACCAAACGGAACCGCGCTGGATTGAACCCGAGCCAATTTCTGATTTCGCCAATGACGCCTTCTAAACTGTGCTCTGTTTCCTCAACAAGATCACACTCAATACCAGCATCCACTTTACCTTGTGCAACCATCACCACAGCGCCCGCGATGTCATCCACATGGACGGTTTGAATTTTTGTCTCAGGCAAAGCCAAAGGCTGCACAATGGGAACGGCAGCATTAAGCCGCAACAAAGCACTCCCGCCATAAGCCGTTGGCGCAAGCACCAAACCCGGTTTGAAAATCCAATGATCAATGCCCGCCTCACGAACCAATTGATCGCCCTCTGCTTTGGTGCTCATAAAGGCTGTGTCGGCATTGAGTTCAGCACCAACCGCAGAAATTTGTACAAGCCCGATGCCACGTTCTGCCAGCGCTGGAAGTAAACTTTCTAGCATGCCGCGATGAACGACATCCAGTTTATCATCACCCGATTCTTGCAACGCACCAGCCGCATTGACCACCAGATCAACACCTTCAAGCACAGGTTGCCAATGTGATGCTTCGCTTAAATCGCGAAGGTCATGAATGCGCCAATCAAGCGACGGATAGACACGATTAGCTGTGCTGCGATTACGGCCAAGGCCAATCACATTAAAACCTGCTTGCTCCAACTTCTGGGTAATATGAAAACCGATAAGCCCATAAGCACCCAAAACGAGTACACTTTTACGAGTGAGCTTCTTATCCACCACTGGCAACGATTCCCTTCGCTCACGACTTAAGTGCTGGTTAGAGTTCAATGGTTTTCCAAAGTTTCGTCAACCAATAAGTTTCATCCCATGCCCAACAAAAAACCGCCCACAAAGGGGCGGTTTAATTGTTTGATTGTGGCGGCGTTTAAGTAAACAAGCGCTCGCTCTTTGGGATGTTTTTATAAAGGTCGGCAACTTGTTCGCCGTAACCGTTATAAAGAAGCGTTGGCACAAAATCGCCAGTATGAAGCACCCGCTCTTTCGCTTGGCTCCAGCGAGCATGGTCTACTTCTGGGTTTACATTGGCCCAGAAGCCATATTCGCGCGCTTGCAAGGTTTCCCAGAAGCTGACAGGGCGTTTGTCTGTAAACGTGAATTTCACGATCGACTTGATTGACTTGAAGCCATATTTCCACGGCACAGTAAGACGCAAAGGCGCACCGTGCTGTTTCGCCATTGGCTTGCCGTAGGTGCCCGTTACCATAAACGTTAGCTCGTTCATCGCTTCGGCCATTGTAAGACCTTCAACATAAGGCCAAGGCTGGAAGGATGCGCGCTGGCCGCTTGCTGTTTCTGGATCGTTGAATGTCTCCATGCGGATATATTTCGCCTTTGAAAGCGGGTTCGCAAGACGAACAATCTCTGACATTGGGAAACCAGACCACGGTATCGTCATAGACCATGCTTCAACACAACGATGGCGATAAAGGCGCTCTTCCAATTGTACTTCAGCTAGCAAATCATCGATTGAGAAGAAGCGCTGGCGATCCACCATGCCGTCGATCACAACTGTCCAAGGGCGAACTTTCAGCGATTGGGCAGCGCGGGCGATGCGTTTGTGCGAGCCGAATTCATAAAAGTTATTGTATGATTCGTTCACGTCTTGCGGCGTCAGCTCGCGATCGAGAGTATATTTCTCATTGCGTTTTGCTGGATAAAGTTTGGCGCTTGGGTCGACTTCTTTAGCAGCAGCTTTCTCGTCTTCACTCTTACCAAAGATGGCACCGAGAGCGTTTTCAAAAGCATTTTGAGCGCGCGCTTTCTCTGGCAAAACCAAGCTACCCGCAGCCAAGCCACCAGCGGCAACCAATTGCCGACGGTTTAAAAAGGCGCTTTCCGGTGTTGCTTGATTTTCTGGAATTTCCCAGCTTTTGCGACGTTTAATCAGCACAGTATTTCTCCTGAATGTTGATACCCACGTTGAAGGCATCACTTTTAGTCAATTAGATTTATAATAGATGATCATGGTTAAAGATTGCGCACCATTGCAAAAAGAACCGATTTTTCGATCAAATTCCATCATATTCTTGTGAAAATAGTCCGATTCCAAGCAAATACGGCGCTATACGGCTCGTTTCATGTCCCGATGCGGAATGCCGGCATCATCATATTCACCACCAAAGGCGACAAATCCGAGCCGTTCATAAAATGGAATAGCGTATGTTTGGGCGCTTAATTTAAACGTGTGAACGTTGTTTCCTTTTTCAGCAACATCCATCATCGTTTTGATCAATTTGAGCCCGAGATTGCGTCCGCGTGCGTGTTTTAACACGGCAATGCGCTGTAGTTTAGCGACCCCATTGGCCACTATCATACGTCCGGTCGCAACGTCTTCATCTGCATCAACACCAATAAAATGGATCGCTGCTTGATCAAGGTCGTCCCATTCTTCAGGCTCGCTGACGTGCTGCTCCTCAATAAAAACGGCCCGCCGGATCGCATGAGCGCGATCAATCAGCAGGGCCGAATTACCATGGTCAAAGCAGACCGTCATAACGTGTCCGCTCGCCTATGTAAGCGAGTTACAAAAACGCTGAATACGTTCGCACGCATCCGTCAGCGCTTGTGTCGATGTCGCATAGGAAATGCGGAAGTTCGGGCCAAGACCAAAGGCCGAGCCATGCACCACTGCAACACCCTCATCTTCCAACAATGCCGTCACGAAATCTTCGTCCGTCTCTAGCACTTTGCCAGATGGTGTTTTCTTACCCATGCAGCTTGCGCAAGAAGGATACACGTAGAACGCCCCTTCAGGCATTGGGCAATCAATACCAGATGCTTGGTTCAACATAGAAACAACAAGGTTGCGGCGCTGTTCAAATTCATCACGGCGTTCACCGATAAAATCTTGCGTACCGTTCAATGCTTCAACGGCTGCCCACTGAGCAATTGAACAGGTGCCAGAAGTCGATTGGCCTTGAACCTTCGTCATGCCTTTAATCAGTTCAACGGGTCCAGCTGCATAACCAATGCGCCAGCCTGTCATGGCATAGGCTTTTGAAACACCATTCATTGTAAGCGTGCGCTCATAAAGCTTCGGCTCAACTTCTGCAGGCGTTACAAAAGTAAAATCGCCATAACAAAGGTGCTCATACATATCGTCGGTCAAAATCCAAACATGCGGATGTTTCAACAATACATCTGTGAGCGCCTTCAATTCATCATGCGAATAAGCCGCACCCGATGGGTTAGATGGTGAGTTGAAAATGAACCATTTCGTTTTCGGCGTAATCGCTGCATCCAGCGCTTCAGCTGTCAGCTTGAAATTGGTTTCAATGGTCGCTTCAACAAATACAGGGTCGCCACCATTTAGCATCACCATATCAGGATAGCTCACCCAATAAGGAGCTGGAATGAGAACTTCATCGCCTGGGTTTAGCGTCGCAGCAAATGCATTATAAAGAATTTGCTTGCCGCCTGTGCCAACAATCACTTGGTCAGCTGTATAAGTGAGATTGTTCTCACGCTTGAATTTTTCAACAATCGCCTCGCGCAATTCCAAAATACCAGGCACTGCCGTGTATTTCGTCTCACCGCGATTAATCGCATCAACAGCTGCTGCCTTAATGTTGTCTGGCGTATCGAAATCAGGTTCGCCAGCACCAAGGCCAATCACATCGCGCCCTTCCGCTTTTAGTTCGCGTGCTTTGGCTGAAACAGCGATGGTTGCAGAAGGCTTTACTCGTGAAAGAGTATCGGACAGAAATGCCATTTGGGAGGTCTCCATTGCTTTGGGGGCATATCATTTTACGGCGCGAACCTACGCCCCTAACGCTTCACTTACAAGGGGGATAAATGACTTCCATCATCAGGATTTTTCATGAGTGTGTCAGTCTTTCTAATGAGACAGCAGCCAAAATGGATAGTATGTTGAAAGACAACGAAAATCCGCAGGCGCGAAGGGAAACAAATGCTCATTCTTCATGACATGCTTGAATCAGGAAATTGCTACAAAGTCCGCCTTTTACTGGCATTACAACAAACACCCTTCAAGAGCATCGCCATTGCGCCATCTGCTGGACAATCTTCAACGCCTGAATTTCTAGCCCTCAACCCAAAAGGCGCAGTTCCCTTCCTTCAGTATACCGATGGACGCACATTGGCTGAATCCAATGCCATCTTATTGCATCTGGCAGAAGGCACTAACTACCTGCCAACAGATGCCTTTGAGCGGGCGAAAGTCTATGAATGGTTATTCTTTGAACAATATAGCCACGAACCAAACATCGCCGTTCGCATCTCCCTATCAACCATTGCAAGTCGCGCCCATTTAGCAACGGAAGAAAAGATGTCAGCCCTTATGGAAGGGGGCATGAAAGCGCTTTTAGCAATGGAGTTACAGCTGGCAAAATCATCCTTCATCGTTGGCGACCAATTCACCATCGCGGATATTGCTCTTTACGCTTACACTCACAAAGCAGAAAAAGGCGGCTTTGACCTTTCCACATTTCCAAAAATTGAAGACTGGCTCAACCGGGTTCGTGGTATAGATGGTTTTGTTTCGATGGACTGGCTTCCATCTGTTTAAACCAACGCAGAAGGCGAACCATGATTAGACTGTGCAGCTTCATCCTCATTCTTTTTGGATTTGCCTTCCCCGTCCAAGCCAATCCGTTTCCATCAAAAGACTACGAACTCAAAGTTGAGGTTTTATCCAGCAAGCTCGACACACCGTGGGCGCTTGCATTTTTGCCAGACGCGAGCATTTTGATAACCGAGCGCGACGGCAATTTGCGACTGTTCAAAGATGGCGCTTTGTCAAAACCGCTCAAAGGCACGCCTAAAGTTCGTGCACGTGGTCAGGGTGGTTTGCTCGACGTTGCAATTGATCCAAACTTTGCTGAAAACCGCTGGGTCTATCTAAGCTTTTCAGAAGCGGGCGAAGGCGGCAGCGGCACGGCGGTTGCTCGTGGGCAGCTTAACGGCTTAGAGCTTCAAAACACTCAAGTGATCTACCGTCAAAACATCAAAACTGGAACAGGCCGACATTTTGGTTCGCGCCTTGTATTTGCGCGAGATGGCACTTTGTTCATCACCCATGGTGACCGTGGCAAACGCCCTCGCGCCCAAGATCCATTTGATCATGCAGGCTCCATCATACGAATTAACCCAGACGGCACAATTCCTGCTGACAACCCCTTTGCAGATGGCAAGAAGGCGCTTCCAGAAATCTGGTCTATCGGTCATCGCAATGCGCAAGGCATCACGGTGCATCCTAAAACGGGAGAGATTTGGACATCTGAACACGGCGCACGTGGTGGTGATGAAATTAATCAACCAAAGGCGGGCAAAAATTACGGATGGCCAATCATTTCTTATGGCCGCCATTACAGCGGCCGCAAAATTGGCGCTGGTGTCGCACGTGATGGATTGGAACAACCACATTTTTTCTGGGATCCATCCATCGCCCCCTCATCGATTTTATTTTACCAAGGTGATCTGTTTTCCAAATGGAAAGGTGACATCTTTGTCGGCGCACTGGCTTTTGAACTTGTCTCTCGCTTATCGCAAGACAATGGCAAGATCACAGAACAAGAACGCTTGTTAGAAGGCGACGTTGGGCGTGTGCGAGATATTGTCGAAGGACCAGATGGTGCTTTATATCTACTCACCCATTCTGACAGTGGTTACCTCCTCCGCCTTGCTCCCGCCAACTAACGTGAAAAAGACAGCCATGCTTTACATCGTCGCCTTCATTTTCATTCTTGGTATAGTGGTTTTGCTATTCTTTCGCTCGCCCGAAACTTTTTGGGAGTTAGTCATTGGCGACCCTGATCTTGGCCACGTTGATTTTCCAACGTTGAAAAAGACCAGCAGACCAAATCAGTTTTTGCTTTGCCCTAAAGACATTTGCAAAAACGAAACACCCGACGCTGAACCGCCTGTCTTCAAAATGACGAAAGAACGGCTGAAGACAAATTTCATCACAGCGCTCGGCACAGAAAGTCGCAGCACTGTTGATGACGCTGGTGATGGATTGCGGTTCATCATGCGCTCACCAATTTGCCGTTTTCCTGATACGATCAGCGTAGAATTTTTCGATGTTCAAGACGGCGCAACGCTTGCCATCTATTCCCGCGCACAAATTGGCTACCGAGATTTTAGCGCCAATGAAAAACGGGTCAGACGGTGGATTTCAAACTTAGAAACCAACCACCCGACCCGCTAATTTTATACCGTTGCAGATAGAGCCTTAAAAACGAGTGCTTACGCGCAGGCTACCTTGGTGACTTCGTGTATTATCGCCACCAACACCCAAGCGGTATTCTGCGCCAATAGAAAACTTATTGTTTATTTTCACCTTGGTTCCAACATCAAACAAGAAACCACGCCCCTCTGGATCATCAATAGCAAGTGATGATGCAGCTGCCGTTGATGCAAGCGCTCCAACAGATAAGTCGTCAGCGTCATAGGACAAGTAATCTTCATAGCCGACACCTGCATACAAAACACCAGAAACACCTTCGTTATTGCTAAATGTCTTAGCAGCACGAATGTTAACGGCGCCCGTTACAGCATCAATTGAACGCTCGCCAAAGGCCAACGGTGCGAAAACACCGACCTCGGTATAATCGTCGATCGTTGTGTTGAAATAGCCCAACGTTACAGATGGCAAAACACTTAAGCCGCCAAACTTATAATCATAACCAAGTTCGCCGATTGCGCTGAACTGTTTTGCGTCGCTTTCTCCTAAATTGGTCAAAGGACCGACACCAACGCTACGGGTAATGTCTTCAAGCTCACTATAAGCACCGCCAACAGTTAGAGCCGCAAATACATTGCCAATTTTACCAGCCAAATAAACATCAAGCGCAAGTGAATTAGATTCAAAACTCAAAGCAGGCTGCGAGCCATCGCCTTGCACGAAAGAACCTTGCACACCAACCACAAGATTTTCTGAGCGAAGTATGTCTGCACCAAGGCGAACGCCGATCAGATCTATATCTGATCGTGGTGTACCAGTGCGCGCACCGATGGATGCTGTACCACCCAACACTTCAGCAAAAGCTTCACCGCGTATTGGTGTTTTTTCACTAAACGTATCAACGTCTGCCGATGATGAAACGTCGCTAGATGCTCCTTGACTAAAGAAGAAACTACGCGCACGGCTGAGTGCAGAACCTGCAACAATCTGGCGAGTAGTCGAAGATAAATCCGCGATAGCCGCCGCATTTGATCCGCCAACTGTTGGATCAATTGTTTGACGCGCCAGTTCTGCAATTAAAGCATGGCCCGCGTTGGTTGGGTGAACACCATCAGAAAACAAAAATTCGTTTTGTGTTTCAAAGTCTGCGGCCGCACATGCGGCATCAAATACACATCCTGCAGTCACATTGGTAAAACCAAAAGCCTCAGGATTAGCAGTAACCTCATCAAAGACAGCCGCCACATCAATCAGAACAAAATCAGTATTTGTATCAACCGCTGCAAGCTGGGCGACGCCAGCTTCTAGGGTGGTATTGTAATTTTGGGTCGCAAATTCAGCGGCGCCTAAAACGGCTGCTTGCGTTTGAGCGGATGCCACTGCCTGCGCTGCTGCATCACCTCCTGCTGCTGCGACTTGCGCGGCTGCGCCAGCTGCTGCTTGCTCCGCACCCAAATTGGTTGAAGGCAAAGAAGCAAGATTGGGTAGATTAAGGTAGACAAGTTGACCCGGACCACCACCAGGCGCAACAGCGCCTGTTGCAAGTTGGGTAATATCATTGACAGCTAAAGCACCAACATTTTGCCCAAGAGCCGCGGCACCTGCTGCATCTGTTACTAATGGGAGACCTGCAAAAAAGTTATTCGCACCCGCCCAATATGTAACGGTATCATCTGCATCAATCGTACCGCCTGCGCCCGCGAAAATGCCTTGCTGCTCGGTCACACCTGGAATACCAGCGGCAAGCCCACCACTTCCGGCAAATGCACCACCAAAAGCTACATTTACATCGCCAGTAACACCTGTTCCTTGAACAGGAGAGTTTTGTGGACTGACAGCGTTGGCTCCTGTTGGATCAGGTGTTCCACCAAGTAGTTGTTCAATCCATGTCAAACCGCCTGGGTTCACAAACCGACTGCTCCCGGGAAAATCATTGGCCGCTCCCGAAATCGCAAACAAGTTGCCATTATCCGACAAACTATCGCCGAAGGAAATCACGTCACCCGAGGTTGCAAATTGAGCTTGAGCCAAAGTTGTGCTGACAGTTAGCGCGCATCCAGCAAGAAGTAGTTTTCGTAAATTTGTCATAAGACCTCCCAATCTTTGCACTATGGAAAACAGATTGACGTGCACGTAAGGCAACCCGAAAACTGCGCAAATTTTGGAGGCATTCATCATTCACGCAAAAAGTGATAAAAAAGTCACAAAACAGTCATACTTTCTCGCTTTTCCTGACAAAGAACGCCAAATTTTATCTCTTAGGGGCGCTTTATAATTGAATCCAATTGGTACTTTCAATTCCGCTCGTCCTGTCACATATAAGTAGGATGGCAGATAAGAAGCAAAGCTCACGTGATTCTCAAAAATCAGATGACGCCTTTTCCCCCTATGGAAAAGACGAACCAACTGGTTTTGAAGAAAGTCCGCAAGCAAGCTTTGAAGGTACGCCGGTCGATATCTCTTCAACCTCCATTTCAGATTGGGCTGATGAGATAAGCAAGGCCGAAGACCTACCCCCTTCTGCTCGTATCAAAAAACCAGAACTTGGCAAAATGGGGCCAGGTACTGACAAACAAGTGCCCGCCAATAAAAAAGACAAGAAGCCGAAGAAACCGAAAGCGCTTAAAACCTCGCGCGGCACATCTATGGGCGGGCCAGCAACTGCAAAAGAACGCGCGGCGGGTGGTCTTAATCCTGTTGCCGGTCTTGATGTCTCTTTAGAAGATGCCGAAAAGCTCACCTCGACAACAGGTGCAACGGCGACAGTTCAAGCGCTATCAGATTTAATCGAACATGGCCGCGAAGAGATTAAAGGCGATGTTTGGATACCGCATAAACCTGAGCGGCCTGAAAAGTCTGAAGGTGGATTAAACATCGAAATCGTTTCAGATTTCACACCGCAAGGCGACCAGCCTCAAGCCATCAAAGAATTAGTGCACGGCATTAGCGAACAGGATGAGCGCGACCAAGTGCTGCTTGGCGTGACGGGCTCTGGTAAAACCTTCACCGTGGCGCAAGTCATTCAAGAGACCCAGCGCCCTGCCCTTATTCTTGCGCCAAACAAAACATTGGCAGCACAGCTCTATGGTGAGTTCAAAAGCTTCTTTCCGAATAATGCGGTCGAATATTTCGTCTCTTATTATGACTACTATCAGCCAGAAGCCTATGTGCCGCGCTCTGACACTTACATTGAAAAAGAAAGCTCGGTAAACGAACAGATCGACCGGATGCGCCACTCCGCCACCCGCTCGCTTCTTGAGCGTGATGACGTGATCATCGTCGCCTCTGTTTCTTGTATCTATGGTATCGGGTCGGTTGAAACCTATACGGCGATGACGTTTGACATCAAGCTTGGCGACCGTATCGACCAACGCCAACTTCTCGCCGACCTCGTTGCCCTGCAATATAAGCGCAATGATGCGGCCTTCGTACGGGGTAATTTCCGTGTGAAGGGCGATACCATCGACATCTTCCCTGCTCACTATGAAGACCGCGCTTGGCGTGTTTCTCTATTTGGCGATGAGGTGGAACAGATTACAGAGTTTGATCCGCTCACGGGCAAGAAGACAGACGATAAAAAATTCGTCCGCCTTTACGCAAACAGCCACTATGTCACGCCTCGCCCAACGCTCAACCAAGCAATGAAGTCCATCAAGACCGAGCTTGAGCATCGCTTGCAAGAGCTACAAAACGCAGGCCGATTGCTGGAAGCACAAAGACTGGAACAGCGCACCCGTTTTGATCTTGAAATGATGGAAGCAACGGGCGCTTGTGCGGGCATTGAAAACTATTCGCGATACCTCACAGGCCGCAAACCGGGGGAGCCACCGCCCACGCTGTTTGAATACCTGCCCGATAACGCTCTCGTCTTCGTCGATGAAAGCCACGTTACCGTGCCGCAAATTGGTGGCATGTATCGTGGTGACTTTAGACGCAAAGCAACTTTGGCCGAATATGGCTTCCGCTTACCAAGCTGCATGGACAATCGACCTATGCGCTTTGAAGAATGGGAAGCCATGCGCCCGCAAACCGTCCACGTCTCCGCGACACCGGGCAATTGGGAGATGGAGCAGACTGGCGGCGTGTTTGTGGAACAGGTCATCCGGCCAACAGGTCTAACCGACCCACCCGTCGAAGTGCGTCCCGCCACCACGCAGGTGGACGACGTGCTGGATGAAATTCAAAAAACCACCAAAAAGGGTTACCGCACACTGGTGACAACGCTCACCAAACGCATGTCGGAAGACCTCACAGAATATCTGCACGAGGCAGGTATAAGAGTGCGCTACATGCACTCTGACATTGATACGTTGGAGCGCATCGAAATCCTGCGCGATCTGCGCCTTGGTGCGTTTGATGTGTTGGTCGGTATCAACTTGCTGCGCGAGGGTCTCGATATTCCTGAATGCGGATTTGTTGCCATTCTTGATGCGGATAAAGAGGGTTTCTTGCGCTCTGAGACATCGCTGGTGCAGACCATTGGCCGCGCCGCGCGGAACGTTGATGGGCACGTTATTCTATATGCCGACAAAATCACCGGCTCCATGGATCGCGCGATGAAGGAAACAGACCGTCGCCGCGAAAAGCAAGTCGCCTATAATGAAGAACACGGCATCACCCCTTCCACGGTGAAGAAGAACATCGGCGACATTCTACAATCCGTCTACGAAGGCGACCACGTCACGCCAGATCTCGGCTTTGCAGAAGAAGGCGCCCTCGTCGGTCATAACCTCAAAGCGCATATGGAAACGCTTGAAAAAGACATGCGCGCCGCCGCGACCGACCTCAACTTCGAGGAAGCCGCCAGACTGCGCGATGAAATCAAACGCCTGCAAGAAACCGAACTTGCTATCGCCGACGACCCCTTGGCACGCCAAACAGCGGTCGAAGACAAATCCGGCGGCTATCGTGGAGAACGAAACGACCCCGCAGGTGAAAAACGCCCTGTTGGGCGGAGCACCACAGGCAGACCGGGGCAAAAGGCTGGCAAACGAGGGAAGCGGTAAGAGAAATCATTCCCAAAAAACCAATTTTCCGCCCAATAACGCGCCTTGCGGCTTGCATCTTATGCGCGAATATGAAACCACTACATACAACCTATAATAGAAAACGGAACCACCAATGCGACTTATCACAACCCTTCAGGCTTTCATCATTGCATTTGCAGTTATGATCTTGCCTTTCACCATCGCGCCAATGCAGGCGTTTGCGCAATCGGCTTGTAAAGGGCTTTCACAGTCTGCTTGCCAAGCCAAAGGTGGCTGTTCTTATGTGGGTGCTCATACGCGCTCCAATGGCGCGAAGGTAAAAGCGTTCTGTCGCGCGAACCCAGGTAACGGCTCTTCAACAGCGTCAAAAAAGAAAAAGACAACTAAGAAGAAAACGACAGCTTCAAGCAGCTCATCATCAAGCAGCACTCAAAGCACCACTTCTAGCAGCAGCTCGACATCAAAAAAGAAACCAACGACGAAAAAGAAAACAACAGCGTCTAGCAATTCATCTTCAAGTAGCAGCCAAAGCGCGACATCAAGCAGCAGCTCAGGTACAAAAAAGAAGACAACTAAGAAAAAGAAGACAACCGCTAAGAAAAAGACTGCAAGCAAAAAGAAAAAGACAACTAAGAAAAAGAAGCCAACTAGCTAGAGTTCTAGAAAAATAGATTAAATTCAAATACTTAGAAACCGCCAACCTTGTTGGCGGTTTTTTTCATTGCCCCGATCACGTCCCCTTAACTCGTTCTCACGCTTCATCACGCTTTTGGGAAGCGCACTAAAATCACCCAATCCTGTTCCCTATGTAATGAATAGCGCTGGTCGTCGTTTGTGACACTTACAAAATATCGCCAGCAATAAAGAATGCGAACGAACAGGAGAAAGTAAGATGACAAAAGAAATGAAAAAAACTACTGGCTCAATCAAAACAACCTTAGCGGCTTTTGTAACAGCAGCGGTGATTGGCTTTAGTGCAACGCCTTCACAAGCTCTTTCACCCGCTACAAATTCAATCGCAACAACAACAGCAACGCAGATAACTGGCAGTGCGATCGAACAAGCTCGCTTCAGAGGACATAGAGGCTTTCGTGGCAACCGTGGTTTTCGTGGCGGCAGAAGCTTTCGAGGTGGCAGAAGTTTTAGAGGCAGAGGCTTCTCTAACCAGCGGTTTGGCTTTAACAGCGGTAAACACTACAAAAAACGCAGCTTCAAAGGCCATAACTTCCACAAAAAATCTTTCAAGAACCATGGTTTCTTTCATGGTGGTAGAAGCCAAGCTTTCGGTATCCGCTAAGTAACTAAAAAACTTCAACAAGCAAAAAGCGCGAGAAGCCAATCGGTTTCCGCGCTTTTTGCATTCAGGCCCGACCCAATCTGGTTTTACAAGGGAGAGATTACGACAGCGGACATCAGCAGGGACATGGAAATAATTCAGTGGTAGTTGCCGGAGTTAAAGAGCTTTCCCTTGGTGAGATTATAGGTTCCCAAAACCGCTAAGCATCAGCCCGCAGTTTTTCAGCTATCGGAATGCCTCACCCACCATTTCACCACAATGGTTGCTCAAATATCATTGATTCTTTGACGTGTAGGCAGGGACCAAATTTGTCACCACGATGGGTATTTTTGTGATTTCCAATAAAAATTAGTTCCAGATTATTCTGTTTATTTATCGAAACCCAGAAAACCCATATTCAATTAAATTATTCGTGGATTAACATAATTGTGAATAATTTTATTTCTTAAATTTCTCATTAAAAACGATCAAACCGCCGATATGCCTGTAAATCAACGATTTTTCGTAACTAACTGTTTGATGCAAACCCATTTATTTTTTCTAAGTTAAGCTAGACAAGTCTTATTCTACTTCTCATAGTAAAATGGAAATACAAAATGGTACGGACCGGACTAAGAAAAGGATTTTAGTTTCCAATTCCAATAGGAAACAGCAATAAGCCACTCCACCGCATCATACCGCCACTGCCTTAATGCAGTGGCAACAAAATATAATTTACTTCGAAATGGCTATTAAAGAGCCGGTAAGGATGGATGGAATGCGTCGCAGTGGTACTGTGAAATTTTTTCTACAATCAAAAGGCTTTGGGTTTATTACGCCTGAAGACGGAGGCGCAGATGTGTTTGTACATATTTCTGCTGTTGAGCAATCAGAGATACCCCCACTTGATCAAGGAATTAAACTAACTTTTGAAACTGAACCCGACAAAAAGGGCAAGGGTGACAAAGCGGTTAACTTGGTCATCGTGGAGGAATAATTTAAAGATTTTATAGGTGAAAAATCAAAATTTGAAGGCAAAAACACCGCAATTTATTGCGGTGTTTTTCCAACTTCAGCATCATAATCAATCATCAGCGTTTCAATTTCGCGACCCACGGTGAAACTGTGAGGACCAATTTCCGAAACAGGTGTCACTTCCGCGGCAGTGCCCGTTAAGAAGCATTGCTCAAAATCGCTTAATTCTTCCGGCATAATAGGACGTTCAATCAGCTCTATGCCACGACGTTTAGCCAAATCAATGACCGTACGGCGCGTAATGCCATTTAAAAAACCTTCTGGCTCTGGTGTGTGAATAACACCATCCTTCAAGAAGAAGATATTCGCACCGGTCGCCTCAGCAACACGGCCACGCCAATCCAACATAAGCGCATCAGCATAACCTTTTGCTTCCGCAGCATGTTTTGACAAGGTGCAGATCATATAGAGACCCGCAGCCTTTGATGTGCTCGGTGCCGTCTTTGGATCCGGCCTGCGATATTGAGCCATATCAAGACGAATGCCTTTCAAGCGCTCTTCTGGTGAGAAATAAGATGGCCAATCCCAAACAGCAATTGAAACATTAATGCGGTTAGCCTGTGCAGACACACCCATCATCTCACTACCGCGCCAAGCAATCGGCCTAATATAAGCGTCTTTCAAGCCTTGGCGCTTAAGTGTTTCATTACACGCATCATCAATTTCTTGAACGGTGTAAGGAATTTCAAAACCTAACAGTTCGGCAGAATTGAACAGTCGTTCTGTATGCTCAGTCAATTTGAAAATATTGCCGTTATAAGCGCGCTCACCCTCAAACACAGAACTTGCATAATGCAACCCATGCGTCAGCACATGCACTTTAGCATCAGCCCACGGGACGAACTCCCCGTTGAACCAAATAACACCTTCAAGCTGATCAAACGGCACGCTTGCCATGACAACTACTCCTCAACACAGCAAAAAATTTATGAGAATGCACACGCAATATGCGTTTTCATTGGACAAAGACGGTAACACGAGGCAAATATATGTCAACAATACTGACGTATAATTTTTGGTATCAACGAGACAAGAGAACGCAATAGGTCACATGCCCACGTTTGATCCTTCCAAATTGCCGAAAGACCTTCCCGATACTGCCCTTGTGGAGCCTATGCGCAACACTGAGGGATATCGCTTTGATGTTGTTGAACACCTCTTCTTTGCCTATCGCGATTTCATTAATGACCCTGATCTCGTTTTAGAAGAAATTGGCTTTGGCCGCGCGCATCACAGAGTTCTATATTTTGTGAACCGCACGCCTGGCATTCGCGTTGCAGATCTTTTGGAAATTCTACACATCACGAAACAAAGCTTGGCACGAGTTTTAAAACAATTGATCGAATCTGAGCACATAACGCAGCACTCAAGTCCTGATGATGGGCGCGCACGATTGTTATTTCCCACGCAAAAAGGAAGAAATCTTGCTTTGGCCTTAGCGCAGACACAGTGTCGCCGCATCGAGCGAGCACTTTATGAACTTGGGCCGGACGGGGCAGTTGCCGCGAAGAAGTTTCTTCATTTACTCATCAATGATGCGGATCATGAGATGATTAAAAAGTTGGAGGACATCTAGAGCGCGGTTGGAATTTTTATAAGGGGATTATTCCAATGCCGACTTTGTTTAGACAGGAACTACGTGCCAAGATGGATTATCAACCAATATTGATTGAACGAACGTTCGATAGCGAGCGAATTAGTGAGTTTCATCCAGCAATGAATGCGATTACCGTACAAGATGAAGCCCCCCATATTCTGGTGATTGACGATGATGACCGCATCCGCTCACTTTTACAGCGGTATCTGACAGACCAGGGTTTACGGGTAACGGCTGCAGAAAATGCCGAGACAGCGCGTCGGTTCATGAATACGCTCGCCTTTGAATTGCTGATTGTTGACGTGATGATGCCGGGTGAAGATGGTATTTCGCTCACCGCTTCTATTCGTGACGAATCGGATGTGCCAATCTTAATGCTGACCGCCAAATCAGATATTTCAGACCGCATTAGCGGACTTGAAGTTGGCGCGGATGATTACCTCTCCAAACCGTTTGAACCGCGCGAATTGCTGCTTCGCATCAACAATATTCTTCGCCGCAATGGTCCGCCACTTGGCGCAACCATTGAGCTTGTTCGCTTCGGCCCTTTCACCTTCAATTTGGATCGTGGTGAACTGCGCAAAGGAGAGAGTGTTATAAAGCTGACAGACCGTGAAAAAGAAATGATGCGAATTTTCTGTGCGGCAGCCGGTGAATGCGTGCCACGTCACGAACTGCTTGCAGACCCAACCAGTGCAGGCGAGCGCACGGTGGATGTGCAAATCAACCGACTACGCCGCAAAATTGAAATCGACCCCGCAAATCCAATCTACCTGCATACTGTGCGGGGCATTGGCTACCGGATACTAACAGACGGGTAACCCCGATAAATTGACGACAACCAAGAAAAGCCAGTGCAAGTTATATTGTGCTGGCTTTTGCTTTGTGGGATCGTTGAAAAGAGATTGCCAATAAAGCGCCTAGTTGCGACAACCAATGCCATGAATATCGCCGATAGCAAAAAACAGTCAAACAAGCCTCAAAAACCAACAGCCCAAAATGCGGCAGATGGCGAGGATGAGACTGCCATTGCGCCCATGAAGAATGAACCGTTGCAAGAAAGAACACCTGTCGACCACTCCTTATGGCGACGGCTTACCCCACGCTCGCTTTATGCCCGTGCCCTCATCATCATCATCGCACCCATTGTGATTTTGCAGTCTGTTTTGGTTTTCGTGTTCATGGAACGCCACTGGAATACAGTGACACGCCGCCTTTCAGCTGCTGTGACACAGGATATTTCCTCTGTTTTGAAGTTTATGGAAGCCTATCCTTCAAAGACCGATGAAGAAAACATCATTCGCATTGCGCGTGAACAACTCAGCTTAAACCTGAGCATCTTACCGCCTGACCCTCTGCCTGCCCCCGTCCCAAAACCGTTTTTCTCACTACTTGATCAAACCCTTTCAGGTGAAATCGCGCAGAAAATAGGAAAGCCATTTTGGATTGATACCGTTGGTCGCTCGCAACTCGTGGAAATACGCATCCAGCTCGATGACAAAGTCGTCCAAATTTTCGCACGTCGTTCGCAGACCTATGCCTCGAACTCTCATATTTTCATTTTCTGGATGTTGGGTACTGCCGTGGTTTTGATGGTGATCGCCATCATTTTCATGCGCAATCAAATCAAACCAATTCAACGTCTTGCCAATGCTGCTGAGGATTTTGGTAAGGGCAGAGATCACCCAAATTTCCGCCCAACTGGCGCCACTGAAGTGCGCCGCGCAAGCCGTGCGTTCATCCAAATGAAAAGCCGTATCCAGCGTCAAATTGAGCAACGAACCGCGATGCTTGCCGGTGTCAGCCATGACCTGCGCACTATCCTTACCCGCTTCAAACTACAATTGGCTCTTCTTGGTGAAGGCAAAGACGTCGCAGATCTGGAGCAAGACGTCCAAGATATGCAGACGATGTTGGCGGGATATTTAGACTTTGCCAAAGGGGATGCAGATGAGCAGAGCGCCGACATTGAACTACCAGACCTATACGAAGATCTGATCGGTTATGCGAAACTAGAAAACAAAACGGCAAGCTATACGTTCGAAGGCGAAACTATCGTTCATGTAAGCCCCATCGCCTTCAAACGTTGCCTCGATAATATTTGGTCAAACGCGATCAAACATGCCGACACATTGAAAATCACCGGAAAGAACATGTCAGGCTGGTTGGTAATGTCGATTGAAGATGATGGTCCCGGCATTCCAAAATCAGAACGTGAAAATGTGTTCCGTGCCTTCTACCGACTTGATAATGCGCGCAACCTTAATACAGATAAAGCAGGTACGGGGCTTGGCCTCTCTATTGCCAGAGATTCCATCAACAGCCATGGCGGCACTATTGAACTGAGCGATAGTGACATGGGCGGCTTAAAAGTAACCCTAAAAATACCTGCATAAATTTGGTGCTTAGCAAAGCCGCTGACCGTTAGGCACATCACGTTCAATGCCAGCCAGAACAATATCACCGTTGTCATCGGCAAAACCAAGCGTCAAAACTTCAGACATGAACGGACCAATTTGCCGAGGTGGAAAATTGACCACAGCCATGACTTTGCGCCCCTTTAGGCTATCAGCGGTGTAATGAGCTGTAATTTGCGCGGATGTTTTACGTGTTCCAATCTCATCACCAAAATCAATAACGAGCTTATAAGCCGGTTTGCGCGCTTCTGGAAAATCGTTGACCTCAATCACCGTACCAACCCGAATATCGACCTTCATAAAGTCGTCGAAAGAAATTTCATCACTCATAGGCTTGCACTGTCCACTGTATTGGCATCATCAAATTGGGGCTTAGCACGACGCCCGCGTCTCAAGTTTTTGAAACCCTTGAGCGGCCCTAGCATATTCTGCACCCGCTCCACCCGTCGCATGTTTTGTTCGCCCTTACGTAGTTCTTTATCGAGGGCCGCCATGGTTTTGGCCATGCTCTCATCATCGTTGAGCCAAACCTGCAAAACCTTGGCATAGACCATCGCCACGCCCTGCACTTTCACCGCGCCCTTAAGTCCACCGGTCTCAATGTTTGCGGCATTGAGCATCCATGTCATAGAAACCAGAGCGACATGATTTAATTGTGCTGCAACAGAAAGATCAGCCTTTGCAGCCTTCGCAATAGAACGCACGGCCTCTTTTTGAGGCATCAATGCATCAAAGCGCGACAATAAAATATCCATCAAACGTTCACGCGGCAGTTCTTCAGCAACATCTACGTCAACTTCATCCAAAACACTGGCGTCAATTTCACGCATGAAGTGTTCGACCATCGCGACTTTGCCATCAAAGGCACCGCGAAGTTCGGAGAGCTTCACCTCTGCAGCTTCTGCCACCTTCGCCAGAGAAATCTCATCCCAGTCATGCTGTGACAACAGATCCAAAAAGGCATTTCTAATTTTTAGCCGTTGTTTTTCGCTCGCCATCATCTGCTCCAATAAATCGTTCGATCTAAATGTATGTGTTCAGCGCCAAAAATCAATATGGTTGCGTGTGTTACCCTTTAAGGCAGGTTAAGCGCGACCCAGCTCTTCGGCTCTCGCCTTTGCAGCATCAACCGCTTTGGTCATAAGTGACGTCAGGCCGTTTTCGTCCATCAACACATCCAAAGCAGCAGCAGTTGTGCCGCCTGGTGACGTAACATTTTTACGCAGTGTTCCAGCATCAAGGTCGGATTGATAAAGCAGTTCACCCGCCCCTTCTACAGTCGCACGCGCCAAGCGCAGAGCCAGTTCAGGGCTAAGCCCCGCCTTCTCGCCCGCTGCGGCCATCGCTTCCACCATATGGAAAACATAGGCAGGACCAGAACCAGAAACAGCCGTTACCGCATCAATCAATGCCTCACGATCAACCCAATCAAAACCACCCGTGATTTCCAAGAGTTCAGCAATGGCGGCTTTTTGGTCCGCACTCACCCCAGCTGTTGGATAACCGATGGTAATGCCACGGCCCACTTGTGACGGGGTGTTAGGCATAGCGCGAACGATGGCAGCCTCAGCGCCAAAATGAGATTGGAACGTGGCAACTGACGTGCCAGCAGCAACAGAAACAAATGCGGTGTCATCTAAATTTTTGCTGGCAGCAACTTTTGGCAAAACCGCATCCATCATTTGCGGTTTAACGGCGATGATCACAATTGACGGCACCAGATCATCAGGCATTGCTTCAAAATGGCGCACGCCATCATTGGCAACAAGGCCCTTCATCTCATCAGCCAACATTGGATCAAGGATTACAAAGTCTTGGCCCGCACGGCCATCTTTCAGCCAGCCCGTCAGCATGGCCCCGCCCATCTTTCCCGCACCTACGAGAACGACAGGTCTTTCGCTCGAGATTAGTCCCATGAATTGTTTACGCTTCGCCAATTGTTTCAAACAATGAACAGGCTAGCGCGTCCTCAGCACTTCTGCCAGCCCATAAAGCGAATTGAAACGCTTGGAAATACCGCTCACAGCCATCAACAGCCGTTGCCAACATGCTTTGAACCTGACGGTTCGTCGGTTGCACGCCGCCAGCAAGGGAGAGTGATTGGCGATAAACAATCATGTTGCTGTCTGGCCAAAAGTCAAAATGACCAGAAATCATCTGTTCATTGATCATGCTGACCAAACGCCGAACCTCTGTCAGGCGATGATCAGGAGAACGCAGACTAAAACCGCAAGCTAGATGCACGGATTCGACACCATCCATCCAAGAAAACGACACGTCGTAGTCAGACCAGCGCCCAGCCACGCAAATTGAAATTTCATCCGAACCAGACCGTTCAAACGACCAATCATTAAGCGCTGCTATGACCTCGATAATATCAACTGGGCTTGCATCGCGTTCATCGGAATGAAGGTCTTGGAAGTTCATTAGGCGGATTCCCTCTACACCCCGCGCCATTCGACACAAGGCAGAATAAATAAATTGAATGATTGAACGCAGTACACAAAGAAATTCATCATTGAGGTTCAGAGATTTAGCAGGAAAGGCCTGCAAATCACTGCGCCAACGAATCGCTTCTGATATTGAATATAGGAGTCAGCGGGAATCGGGACTAGAGTCCTATCTCAATGTCTTGTGGGTAAGCTGTGGAAATTAACTTTTGACCTAATGAAACCGTGGGTTTGAAGCAGATTTACAAATTGTGGATAGAAAATGCGCGGATTATTTACCGCCCTTTTTAGCCTCAAGTGCTTCAATCCGCTTCAAAAGAGCATCGTTTTCATCACGCGCTTTTGTGGCCATTGTACGCACCGCATCAAACTCTTCGCGGGTCACAAGGTCGAGTTCACTTAGGAACCGTTCCAACTGAGATTTGACCACGCCATCGGCTTCTCGTTTGAAGCCCTGTGCGACATCTGCAACGTCTGTCATTAGCTTTGCGAACTCATCAAGAAGTTTATTTGTTGGTTGGCTCATCATTTCATCCCAATTTTGTTTCCTTCATATAGGCAAATAGCGTAGATCAATCAATAACGACTGACCAAGTTACAAACATTAGCCACTGGAACAGACAAATGTCCCTATTCGCCATTCCGTTTCCGATCATTGATCCCATCGCCATTGAGCTTGGTCCTGTGGTGGTTCGCTGGTATGGGCTTGCCTATGTCGCGGGGCTATTGCTTGGGTACATCTACGCAAAGCGCATCTGCAACACAGAACGTTTATGGGCACCAACGAAGAACCGCATCACAGCAGACCATATGGAAGACTTCCTGCTTTGGGCAGGGCTTGGGGTCATCATTGGTGGGCGGCTTGGTTTCGTGCTGTTTTATAACGCCGATTTCTATCTCCAAAATCCTCTCTCGATTCTCAAAGTATGGGAAGGCGGCATGGCGTTTCATGGTGGTTTGATTGGCGTTGTTGTCGCAATCATTTTATACACCCGCACCAAAGGCCTCTCCTTCCTTTCCTTCTGCGACATTATGGGAACCGCTGCACCGTTCGGACTATTCTTCGGGCGGGTTGCAAACTTCATCAACGCCGAACTTTGGGGCCGTACAACCGATGTGCCTTGGGCGATGGTTTTCCCAAATGGCGGCGACCTTCCCCGTCACCCAAGCCAACTCTATGAAGCAGCCCTTGAAGGCTTGTTGCTATGGCTCTTTATTCGTTTTCTCACCCACCACAAAGACGCGCTAAAAACACCCGGCCTTGTGGCAGGTATTTTCGGAATTGGTTATGCAGCCTCACGTATTTTCGTTGAGTTCTTCCGCCAACCAGATGAACAATTGGGCTTCTTGTTCGGGGACTTCATAACAATGGGCATGATCTTATCCCTCCCTGTTATGGCAGGCGGCATTGCCCTTTTGATTGCATCACGCAAAAAAGCAAAGAGCGCTTAAGTAAGATGTCGCCTCTATTGCCTCGCCTTGTCAGTCAAATTCAAGAAAATGGCCCAATGACCGTCGGCCAATTTATGCAAATTGCGCTGACTGATCCAAGTGATGGCTATTACACGAACCAAAATCCATTTGGTCGCTCAGGTGATTTCATTACCGCACCTGAAATCAGCCAATTGTTTGGCGAGATGATTGGCATTTGGTCGATTGATGTTTGGCAAAAAATGGGTGCGCCCGCCAAGTTTCAACTGATTGAGGCAGGCCCCGGTCGCGGAACTTTGATGGCGGATGTTTTACGAACAATCCAAAAGCTCGCCCCACCCATGCTGGAAGCTGCAACCGTCAGCTTGATTGAAATCAGCCCTGCCCTCAAAGAAAAACAGAGACAAGCGCTTTCAACTTTCGATGTCACCATCAATTGGCATGACACGTTGAGCGATGTTGCCGATCAGCCGATTATCTTGCTCGCCAATGAATTTCTCGACGCGCTCCCAATCAGGCAGTTTCTGTTTCAAGAAAACCGATGGCATGAACGCGCCATTGGTCTCAGCTCAGACGGTTCATTGGAATGGGGCTTGATACCCGCAACAATCACCGTGCCATCGCGCCTTTCACCAAATGTAGGCGACATTTTCGAAATTTGCACCCCCGCCCAAACATTTTGTGCATCGGTATGTGAGACAATCAAAAACCAAGGTGGTGCTGCGCTTTTTATTGATTACGGCCATCTTGAAAGCGGGTTCGGCGATACCTTCCAAGCGGTCAAAGATCATCAATATGTCAATGTTCTTGAGACGGTCGGGCAAGCCGATTTGACCGCTCATATAGACTTTGACCCCTTAGCAAAAATTGGCGAAAACGCGGATCTCACCGTTAAGACAACGACACAAGGCGCGTTCTTGCTGGAAATGGGAATCCTCCAACGCGCGGGCCAATTGGGCGCAAATTTGGACATTGAACAACAAAAAATTATCCAAAATGACGTCGAACGGCTTGCAGCGCCGGACAAAATGGGGAACCTATTCAAAGCTATGACTTTTGCGGCAAGGGGAATGGACCTGCATGGCTTCAACTAAGGCTTTCGTTCAGGCAGATGAACTCAACGCTGTCTCTGGCATTCGGCATGCCTATTTCACCCGTGAGGATGGGGCGTCTTCTGGTATTTTCGCAAGCCGCAACATTGGGCTTGGATCACAAGATGACCGCGAGGCAGTTTTAGAAAACCGCGCACGCTGCGCACGTGATCTCGGCATTACTGCAGATAAACTCGCAACACCTTACCAAATCCACTCACCCAATGTGATTACCGTCACCGAGGTTTGGGATGCAGGCGAAGGCCCGAAAGCGGACGCCCTTGTTACCAATATTCCCGGCCTAATGATGGGCATTGCCACAGCAGACTGTGGCCCCGTTCTTTTTGCCGATGATAAAGCAGGCGTTGTTGGTGCGGCCCATGCAGGATGGCGTGGTGCGACAGGTGGCGTTTTAGAAAACACCATCACCGCCATGGAAGACCTTGGTGCAGATCGCGCAAATATTACAGCTGTATTAGGCCCAACCATCGCCCAACCTTCTTATGAAGTCGGTCCAGAATTTGTCGAAAATCTTCTCAAGCTTGGGAACGAGAACGCGATTTATTTCCAGCCAAACGATAACGAAGGCCATGCCCAGTTTGACCTGCCCGGTTATGTCACCGACCGTCTCACAGCTTTCAACGTTGGCACCGTCAATCGTCTCGATCTTGACACCTATGCCGACGAACAACGTTTCTACTCATTTCGCCGCACAACCCATCGCGGTGAAGCAGACTATGGCCGCCTATTAAGCGCAATTGTTTTGGAAGGATAAAACAATGACCGTTCACTTTGAAAATGCAGAATTTGAAAACCGAATGCAGCTACTGCAAGCGCAAATGAAGGAGCAAAATTACGATGCGCTTCTCCTCTTTGCCCAAGAAAGCATGTATTGGCTCACAGGCTATGACACATTTGGTTATTGCTTCTTCCAGTGCATGGTGGTGCGCGCGAATGGTGAGGTCACGCTGCTTACCCGCTCGGCTGATTTGAGACAGGCGCAAATCACGTCAATCTTAGAAGATATCCGCGTGTGGACAGACCGCGCAGGCGCAAATCCTGCCATCAATCTTCGCGACCTTTTAGATGAGCTTGGTCTTTTGGGTAGCCACATTGGCATTGAATATGACACCCACGGCCTTACCGCCAGCAATGGCCGCTTGGTTGATGACGCGCTTAAGAGCTTTGCAAAAATTGATGATGCATCAGGTGTTGTTCACGGCCTTCGTTGCGTAAAGAGTGACGCAGAAATTGCTTATGTCAAAAAAGCCGCCGAATTGGGCGATGCCTCATTTCTTGCAGCCTTAGACACAATCAAAGCTGGCGTTGATGAAGGCGACGTTCTTGCCGCCATGCATGACGTTATCTTTAGAGGCGGCGGCGATTATCCTGCCAATGAATTCATTATCGGTTCTGGCAAAAAAGCACTGATGTGCCGCTATAGCTCTGGCCGTCAGGTGCTTAAAGACCAAGACCAAATTACATTGGAATGGGCGGGCACCTATCGCCATTATCATGTCGCTTATATGCAGACCGTGCCAGTAGGCAAAGCAACACCGCGCCACAAAGAACTCTATGCAGCTGCCCATGAAGCACTGCTCGCATGCCGCGATGCAATGGTCGTCGGCAACACATTTGGCGATGTTTTTGAGGCCCATGCCCGCGTTATGGAAGCACATGGCCTTGCCAATCACCGTCTCAATGCCTGCGGTTACTCGTTGGGCGCTCGCTTTACTCCAAGCTGGATGGACGGCCCAATGTTCTACCGCGACAACCCAGCGGTCATAACACCCAACATGGTGCTGTTTGCCCATATGATCATTATGGATTCTGACACCGAAACGGCCATGACATTAGGTCGGACATATCTGACGACGGAAAATGGGCCGGAAGATCTGTCAAAACTAAGCCTTGATCTAGAAGTTCGATAAACTCACACCACGCAAATGTGAGAGTTTATCAGTTGCAAGACAACAGCGAAGCAGCCAACTTTATAAAAGAGGAGATAACCATGTCCAAAATTGTAGTGCGTGCTGTTTTGTTTGCTTGTGCAATGGCTGTTGCCATTCCCGCTTATGCAGCTTCAAAAAAATCCAGCGTTAATCCCTTTGAAACTGGCTTTATCGCGGGTGCAGCAACACATCGCGATAAAAACCCAAGTGTTTTGGGACCCAAAGGACTTGCCCGTGCAACACCAAGTGGGACCACGTCAAAGGCTGCCCGCATCTCTTTTGAGCGCATCAAAGGCGGATTGGATTATCACCAAGCCCTTATCAACCAACTTGTACCGCAAATGCTAAAACGCAATAAAGTGAAAGTTGTCGGCCCCAAACAAAACCCAACGCACATTGTAACAGGTCGTATTTTCTCAGATCTGGATCCAACAGGTGCAACAGTGAGCTATCGTTGGCACATTAGAGATGCGAACGGCAAAAAGCTGCAATATTTCACAGATACAGAACGAGGCAACAAAGTTCGCTTCACGGGCTGGCATGGCATCAGCCATATTGAAATGAAAAAAGTTTCAAAAACCGCAGCCGACCGATTGGTATATTGGCTCAACAACGGCAGTTAGGCATAAGTTTGTTGAGTAATTGGTTAGAAAGTATCATTTGTGGCGGTTCCACCCTCCATTCTGGTTTACAGCAAAGACGTAGCATGTTTAAACGCCGTTAATTGAGGCTGACAAGCAGCCTCCGCGCGTATAGTCAGCATATAGTGAGCCGGTTTCATGAAAATCGTTTGTGGCAATGCCAACCGAACACTCGCCAAGGATATCTGTGAATATCTGGATATCGACATGGTGGGATGCGAGGTTAAACGCTTCGCCGACGAGGAAATCTTCGTAGAAATTCAAGACAACGTGCGCGGGCAAGATGTCTTCATCGTCCAGTCCACAAGCTACCCAACAAATGACCACTTGATGGAATTGCTGATTATGTGTGATGCGCTGAGACGTTCATCAGCAAAACGCATTACAGCGGTTATGCCCTATTTCGGTTATGCCCGTCAGGATCGCCGCACATCAGGCCGTACCCCAATTTCTGCTAAGCTCGTATCAAACCTTATTGTAGAAGCTGGTGCTGATCGCGTTTTAACGCTTGATCTTCATGCTGGACAAATCCAAGGCTTCTTCGATATCCCAACGGATAACCTGTTTGCAGCGCCCGTATTTGGTCGCGACATCAAAGAGCGTTACGACACCAGCAAAGCCATGGTTGTATCGCCCGACGTTGGCGGTGTGGTTCGTGCCCGCGCCTTGGCAAAACGCATTGATGCACCGCTCGCAATCGTTGATAAGCGCCGCGAGAAAGCGGGCGAGTCTGAAGTCATGAACATTATCGGCGACGTTAAAGGCCATGATTGTATTTTGGTCGATGATATCGTCGATTCAGGCGGCACATTGTGCAACGCGGCCGAAGCGCTTCTTGCAGACGGTGCAAACTCTGTAACGGCTTATATCACGCACGGCGTATTGTCTGGTGGTGCAGCGGCCCGCATTGGTAACTCTGCGCTTAAAGAATTGGCAATCACCAATTCCATTGAGCCGACAGAAGCGATCAAAAACACAGCTAATATTCGTGCGATCTCATTGGCGCCTCTTTTGGGCGAAGCCATCGACAGCACTTACCATGAAAAATCAATCAGCTCGCTCTTCAAGTAAGAAAAACGAGCTGATAAAATTTTGTAATGTCGCGCGCGCTAACTTAGCGCGTGGCGATAATAATTACTTCTACAAGTAGTTCAGGCGTTGCAAGTTTAGCTTCACCGCAAGCGCGTGTTGGTGCTTGACCTTCTGGCACCCAAGCATCCCAAACTTCATTCATAGCAGCGAAGTCAGACATATCGGCAAGCCAGATGGTTGCTTGCAGCATTTGTTCTTTGGAAGATCCTGCTTCAGCCAATAATGCATCCACTTTTGCCAAACAATCACGGGTTTGATCAGCCACTGAATTTTCAGGAGAACCTACCTGCCCAGCGAGATAGATGGTGTCGTTATGTATCACCATTTGGCTCATACGCTGGTTGGTGTGGTAGCGTTTAATTGTCATGTCGTTTCTCCGTTATGCTTTTTGTATTTCCTGAGTCATCTTTGCGCCTTAGTAGCAAACGACACAACAAAAAACCCGCCATAAGGCGGGTTTTTCTTTGTCGTATAAAGCGACGCTTAGTTCGTCAAAAGTGGTGTGCGCGCTTCAATTACAATCTGCTCAAAAGCTTCGTCCAATTCTTCCGCACTCGTTGCAACAAGTGCTGTTGCTGGGCTGGTTGCACATTGAGACATCAGGTCTTGGGCGCGAGTATTGCTTCCTAATGTCACTGTATAAACAATGACGCCACGAGAAGCATCTTTTGCAAGATCACAATATTCCAGCGCAGCTGACTCAGACGATCCTCTCGCATTGAGAATATTTCTTCCCGCAGCAACATCTGCATCGAAAAAGCTCGAATTGAACTCACCATCTGTCATAACAACAAGAATTTTACGAACGTTAGATGTTAGGTAATCTGCTGGACGCGCTTCTTCAGGCCAAAATGATTGCCACTCAGCAGAGATGGTGTTGATGCCCCAAGTAACCCCATTGTGTCCAGCAGTAACACCTCTTGGCGTCAGGCTATTTACAGACGCAAACAACTCATCGCGATCACCTGTTAGAGGTAGCAATTCTGCTGCAAGGCAATTTGGTGCTGCAAGCGTAGTATCCGTTTCAAAGAGTGTTTCTTCAATATTTTCGTCAGGAACCACATCTTCAAAGGTATTAACACCTTCGCGCTCTGTCACACATGTAAATCCTCTATCAGGTGCATTTGGCCCCACAGCCGCCTCATAAAATTGGCCTACATTAACAGCACTAGAATATGGAATAATCGACGCACGAACACGGTTATCATTGACGCGGCCAATAGGTAACAAAAGGTCCACAGCGTTCGTCATAGCGCCGCGCAACGCGTTTATCCGTTCGTTGTTATTTGAATTACCTTGAATTGAAGATCTCATTGAGCCGGTATTATCGAGCACAAAAGCAATCTCAAGGCTTTGAACCTGATTGGTTGCACTTACAGTACCAACAATATTGTTGAAGCCAAAAATCCCAGCAAACAATGTAGGTGTTTGTACATCAGCACTTGCAGTGATCGTACCTGCATTCAAGTCTTGTTCTACGCGAAGTGAACTCTCAACTGCTTGGGAATCGATAAACGCAACGTTGGAAATGTTAAGAGATAATTGCTCACGGGCAACAGTGGTCGCCTCTGCAAGTGAGGCATCTTCAACAGTAATGGCACGTGTTGCGGCAATGCTTGCGCTATCAACGGCGGCCTGTGTAGCGAAGCTTGCGACACGGAAATTAGCCAAATCAACAGCTGAGCCAATCGTAAATGCAACAACCGGTAAAGCGACAGCAGTCATCATCGCGAAATTACCACGTGTATCAGCTTTAAATGATGTCCATTTTTTCTTCGAGAATATTGACATTGTGACCTCTTTCATTAGTCCCCGTCCCACCGGCTTCCTCAAAAAGTAATCTTGTCTTAACAATAACAGTTAGAAGAAATATTTCAAATTAATCCCAAATTAACCATTAATTCCAATGGTTAAAGGCCATGTATTCTTTGTATTTTCTCATGAATTTTGTTCGCTAACCCATCAAAGCAAGGCCTTGTTAAGGTTAAGGTCGCGACGTTATGCGCATTAAAGGAACCGAAGGCGAAGAAAATTAAGACAAAAAAACCGCCTTTCGGCGGTTTTTCTAAAAGTCCTATAGTTGAACAAACTAGTCAGTCAAAATTGGTGTACGCGCTTGAATTACAATTTGTTCAAAAGCTTCGTCCAATTCATCCCCTGTCGTAACAATGAAAGCAGTGGAAGCGTTAGTCGCGCATTCAGCCATTAAGGCGCCAGCTGCCGCACTCGTTCCTAATGTGACTGTATAAACGCGAACCCCACGAGATGGGTCTTTAGCAAGATCGCAAAATTCGCGTGTTGCATTTTCTGATGTGGTTTCATTAGCAGAACCACCACGACCTAAATCCCCGTTTGGACCTTCAACAGCCTTGTCATCAAAATAAGTCGTATTGAATGTACCGTCCGTCATGACAATCAAAATTTTGGTGACATTGGTTGTAAGGTAGCGAGCAGGTCGCGCGCTTGAAGGCCAAAATAATCGCCATTCACCAGACAGAGTATTAAGACCCCATGTAATTCCGATATGCCCTGCTGTACGACCTTTCGTATCAAGCCTATCGATTGCAGAAAAAAGATCTTCACGATCATCCGTTAAAGGAAGAATTCGCGAGTTAATGCAGTGATCTGGATTCAAGGCAACGTCAGTTTCATATAGCGTATCTGGATCACTATCATCTGGGGCAATATCGTTAAAGGCCTCCATACCTTCGCGCTCAGTAACGCACGATGATCCTCTATCAGGCCCATCCTCCCCCACAGCGGCTTGATAAAACTGACCCAAATTAACAGCATCAGAATAAGGGGTGATAGAAACACGCACGCGATTATCATTGACGCGACCAGCCGGTAATAGACGGTCAACCGCATTATACATCGCAGCCCTTAAGGCAATTATGCGCTCATCATTCTTATTACTGGATCCATCAGCGAAACTAAAACTCATAGAACCTGTATTATCGAGCACAAATGACATTTCGAGGCTTTGCACCTGATTGGTTGCAACCACTGTGGTAGAGATATTGTCATAACCAAAAAGACCAGCAAACAATGTTGGTGTCTGCAAATCTGCAATCGCCGTCAACTTGCCAATTTCTTTATCGTGCTCAAGACGAAGTGAACTCGCAATGGCCTGCGCATCGATGAAGGATAGATTGGCAATATTCAGCATCAATTGTTCACGAGCAGATAAGGCAGCTTCATCGAGTGTTAGATCCTCAACGGTAATCGCACGAGTTGCCGCAAAGCTTGCCGAATCTAGAGCTGCTTGCACCTGACGAGTTGCCAAAAGGAAATTCGCATAATCAACGGCTGAACCAATGGCAAAGATTGCAAGGGGCAAGCCAACGGCAGCGATCATCATAAAGTTACCACTACTGTCAGTTTTAAATTTCGCCAAATTTCTCTTAAAATACGTCACTAAAAAATTCTTCATAATATTCCTTAAAAAATAGATCTTATCGCACCCCAAAATGCGAGCGCAGGCCTGTAATAACAAGTCGAACAAACATTGCAATCCCAACCTTCTTGCCGTATAAGCCGCTCAGCTGTTGTTCACCCCTGGAGGAACCAGCTCGCTAGTCGAAAGACAGCGTTTTTATACCAGACAATTTGGAGTGTACTTATGAGCTACGAACTCAAAGCAGAAGTACGCGACCGGGTTGGCAAGGGGGCCGCTCGTGCTTTACGTCGGGACAAAAAAGTTCCGGCTGTAATCTACGGCGACAAAAAACCTCCTCTCCCGATTGCGATTGATTACAAAGAAGCTTTCATGAAGCTTCACGCAGGCGGCTTTATGTCGACTGTTGCAACCATTGATGTGAACGGCGAAAAGGTCAAAGTGATCCCTAAAGATTACGCTCTTGATCCTGTTCGTGACATCTTGATCCACGTCGATTTTCTGCGCATTACTAAAGGTGCGAAACTCACTGTTGAAGTGCCGGTTCTCTTCGAAAACGAAGAAACATCACCTGGCATTAAACGTGGCGGCGTGTTGAACGTTGTGCGTTACACGGTTGAGCTAGAATGTCCTGCGGATGCAATCCCAGAAAATCTCGTTGTTGATCTTGGTGCTCTTGACCTTGGCGATGGTGCTCACATTTCTTCTGTGACATTGCCTGAAGGTTGCGTACCAACGATTACCGATCGCGATTTCACGATTGCAACAATCGCTACACCAGCCGGCATCAAGGAAGACTTGAAAGACGAAGACGGTGAAGAAGGCGCAGAAGAAGCACCAGCAGAAGGCGGCGACGAGTAACGCCCCTTCGCGCTAAAGGAGACACCCATGTTTCTCATAGTAGGACTTGGTAATCCAGGCGCGAAATACGCTTCTAACCGACACAACATCGGTTTTATGGCGGTGGACGAAATTGCCCACCGCCATAATTTTACACCCTTCCGCTCAAAGTTTCAGGGCGAAATTTCGGAAGGCACAATTGACGGCGTTAAAACGCTGCTCTTAAAGCCCACCACCTTCATGAATGAATCTGGTCGCTCTGTGCGCGAAGCATGCAAGTTCTATAAAATTGAGCTGGCAGATATCATTGTCGTCTATGACGAGCTGGACATTGCACCCGGCAAAGTAAAAATCAAAAAAGGCGGCGGCTCTGGCGGTCACAACGGGATCAAGAGCATCGACGCCCATTGCGGCAAAGAATACCGCCGCGTGCGCCTCGGCATCGGTCACCCTGGTGATAAGAACCGTGTTTCTAGCTATGTACTCGGAGACTTTGCCAAGGCCGATCAATCATGGCTCGACCCGCTTTTATCCGGCATTGCTGATTGCATGGACACGCTCGCCAAAGGCGAAGACACCAACTTCACGAACAAGCTCGCGCTCAAACTCAATTCAAACGAGCCACCAAGCGCACGCGGCCAAGCCAATAAAGCAGCAAAGCACGAGAAGAAAAAACAAAGCCACATCCATCAAGCGCGCTCAGGCAGCAAGAAAGATGTGCCAACATCTGGCCCGATGGCTGATATGTTGAAGCGATTGTTTGGCGGCAAAGAATAGCCATGCCCTGCCCCTGCGGTTCAATTCAAGAATACGAAGCCTGCTGTGAACCTTTCCACAAAGGCGACGCCCTGCCCGAAACCGCCGAAGCCCTCATGCGCTCGCGGTATTCTGCCTTTGTGACCACTCAAATTCCCTACCTCAAAGACACCACATGGCCGCCTTATCAAAAGAGTTTTGATGAAGCAGGTTATCATGTGCGCTCAACCCAGAGCGTTTGGGTGGGTTTGCGGGTTTTAGAAACCGAAGCAGGCACCAAAGACGACACCAAAGGCACGGTAACATTTGAGGCCACATCAATGGTGCACGGCAAGCTTGATAAACAGAGCGAGAAAAGCAGCTTCAAAAAGAAAGCAGGCCGCTGGTATTATGTGGCCCCTGTGGTTTAAGCTAACGGTGTAAGCACCTTTATAGCGAGGCCACGTTCCATGAAAATTGAACGCATCAAACCTGTCCCAATCCCTGCCGTTTACCCCCATTGGGAATTCAAAGCCGAAGGCGAATTGCGCGATACCTATGAGCGCTATAAGGCCGCCATGCAAATTCCATGGGTTGGCGTCGTCACCATGGCCTACGCACACTATCGCCCATTCTTTGATTGCTGGTGGAAGGCGCTAGAGCCTGTTGTGCAAACTAACGCTTATGTCGAGGTTGCCCAAAGCCTGCGGGCAAAGGTTGAAACCGACATTGAGGCACTCAATCCGCCGCCGATTTCTGAGCGCCTTTTTGCCATGGGGTATTCCTCACGAGAACTGGATGAAATGCGCGAGATGATCGACATCATCAGCCACGGCAATTTCATGCAAATCCCAGCAGTGATGGTCGCGAGGCTATTGCTTGAGGGCGGTGAGTTGCTCGGCGGAACTGACATAGGCGCTGCCGCAAAGGCGCATGGCCCCGAAGTCTCAACACCCTTTGTACTGCTGGAACCGCATCACGTTTTGCCCGACCATCAAGCCATCTACGAAGACATCAAAACCACTCTCGGTCTGCCCTTCGTCAACACGGATTATCGTTGCTTCGCCCGCTGGCCGAGCTATTTCGATCTTGCATGGAAAGATTTGAAGACTGAGATCCAAGGCCCCAACTATGAGCCGCTGGTAATAAGCCAACATGAAGCACAGTTTGCAGCGACGGCAACATTAGCAAACCCGACAGGCCTCACCGCTGAAACCCTAAAACAAGCCTGCGGCGAAGACCTCCCCGCCATCCTAGAAACCGTCCGCCTCTTCACATGGCTCCTACCCGGCCTTACCACCAATGTTGCTTATTTTCGGGCGCAGTTGGGAGATTAATTAAAACGCTTTAAACGTCAGCGGCACGGGCGAGCGGGCTACCACACCCGTGTTGCCGAACGTCCGCTTCGAGCCCATATTGACGGAGTTTATTTTTTAAGTAAACGTTGGGCCCAGTCTGTTTTCACATGGACTACGACTAATACTCTCTTATCTAGTTGGGTGGTGGATGAAATTTTTCTTGTTGGGTTTTGGTATACTTATTGGATATGGAGCACATATATTTGTTGATCTGAGATCAGATTATGAGCGTTCCGTGAGGTTAGCCGAAGCGCATTGTATGAATGTTGCTCTGACGACCCCAGATGGCGTCCAAACTCCTAGAAAAATTGATTGTAAGCTAATTCACAACGACGTCACCCTGACCTTCGAGGTTATTAAAGACGACGGAATTTTCATGGACTGTTTACAAAGTGTATCATTATTCAGGCCGGAAATTCATCCTAGAAATTGTTCACTTTATGAGCGATAGTTCAGCCTTAAACGATTGGAGATAACATTCCAAATACGCGTAGTTCTAACTCTACAGCAATACCTAAACGAACAGCAGCAAAGTCCGCATAGCCGCCATCGCCCCCTCAAAACGCCTTAAACGTCAGCGTCGTCAGCGACCTTGCAATGCCCTCAATATCGAGCAGCTTATCATTGACGAATTTGCCGATGTCCTCGCCCTCATCAATATAAAGCTTCATCATCAAATCAAAATCGCCGCTGGTGGAATAAAGCTCTGATGCGATTTCGCGGGCGTAGATTTCGTCGGCGACCGTGTAAGTTTTACCCGGATGACATCTGATTTGGACAAAAACGCATTGCATAAGCGTGGCTCCTTAAGAATTTGATGGTGTGACCCTAACGATCACTTGCCGAACTTCGTTGTTTCAACTAACAACACGCAACACGAAAATTCAACGCAAAGGACCCATATCATGGGATTTAAATGCGGTATTGTTGGTTTGCCCAATGTTGGCAAATCCACCTTGTTCAACGCACTCACCAAAACGGCGGCAGCGCAGGCGGCTAATTATCCGTTTTGTACCATCGAACCGAACACTGGCGAAGTGAGTGTTCCAGACGAGCGATTGGCGAAAATTGCAGCGATTGCAGAATCAAAAGAGATCCTGCCCGCCCGCCTCAACTTCGTTGATATTGCGGGTCTCGTGCGCGGCGCCTCAAAAGGCGAAGGGCTTGGCAACCAGTTCCTTGCCAACATCCGCGAAGTGGACGCCATCGCCCATGTGCTTCGTTGTTTCGAAGATGGCGACATTACGCACGTGGAAGGCAAGATCGACCCAATTGCAGATGCTGAAACGGTTGAAACCGAGCTTTTGATTGCGGATCTTGAAAGTCTTGAAAAGCGCGTTGTTGGCGTGCGCAAGAAAGCGGGCAGTAAAGACAAAGAAGCTGCTGAACAACTTCCCATCATCGAAGCCGTCTTAGAACTCTTGCAAGAGGGCAAACCTGCACGTCTTCTTGAGGTCAGCGATGACGACTACAAAATTTTCGAAGGCTTGCAACTCCTCACCTCAAAGCCAATCCTTTATGTGGCAAATGTGGAAGAAGAAAGCGCTGGTAGCGGCAATGACTTTTCTGCCCGCGTTGACAAGATGGCCGAAGAACAAGGCGCAAAGTCAGTCACCATTTCTGCCGCCATTGAATCAGAGATCGCACAGCTAGACCTTGATGAGCAGGAAGAGTTCTTGGAAACCCTAGAGCTTGAAGAACCGGGCCTTGATCGTTTGATCCGCCGTGGCTACGAACTTCTCAATCTCCAAACCTATTTCACCGCTGGCCCGAAAGAGACCCGCGCGTGGACAATTGCTGAAGGCACCAAAGCACCACAGGCTGCTGGCGTCATTCACACCGATTTCGAAAAAGGCTTCATCCGCGCCCAAACCATCGGTTACACAGACTACGTAACCTTGGGCGGTGAAGTACCTGCCAAAGAAGCAGGAAAGGCGCGTGATGAGGGCAAGGAATATGTCGTTCAAGATGGCGATGTGATGTTGTTTAAGTTTAACAACTAGAGCGAAGAGTGACGCCATGAGTGATTTTGAGATCAAGCAGATCAACGGCAAATCAGTCCTGTTCGTCATGGCTGTACCAATGGAATATGGCGACGCCCTTCAAGCCCGCATCAAGCCCCTCATGTGCGGCGTTGGTCCTGTTGAGGCCGCTATGCAGGTGACCAAGGCTTTGAGCGGCTTGAACACAAAGCCAGACCTCATTGTCTCTCTTGGGTCAGCAGGCTCTGCCACGCTTGAACAAGGCGAAGTCTATCAGGTGGAGAGCGTTTCTTACCGCGATATGGACGCCTCGCCGCTGGGCTTTACCAAAGGCGTCACCCCTTTCATCGACCATGAAATAGCAATCTCCCTCACCTGCCCGCTCTCAACGGCAACAGCACGACTTTCAACAGGCGCAAATATCGTTTCTGGCGAGGCCTACAAAGCTATCGACGCTGACATGGTGGACATGGAAACCTTCGCCATTAAACGGGTTGCAGATACGTTTGACGTGCCATTAATGGGCCTACGCGGCATCTCAGATGGCAAGGAAGAGCTTTCCAAGTACGAAGACTGGACAGCCTATCTCGCAGATATTGATGTGAAGCTTGCAAAGGCTGTGGATGAGCTCGCCGCCGTTTTATAAGGCGCGAAACAAACCAAAACGTTTTTGAAACCCTTTTCCTATAAACTGCGCTTCATAATATCTTTGTGGAGCATCGACCGTGAGTTCTATTGGCTCATCATTTTCACCGCTACAGGTAGCAACGCCCTCCTTTTTGGAGCGTTTAAACCTGTCTGAAAGTGTGGATGATGCAAGCCTGACGGATGCACAGCGCACAGCCCGCAATGAGATCAATGCCCTTGAGACAGCGCTCGCAGACAGCGCCCCCGCTGTTGAAGGTGATGAGGGCGAAGAAGCGCCGACGCCTGATGTGCTTTCCTTCGTTTCAGAACAGTTTCAAGGCGAAAACAGCGATACAGCTGTTGCGTTTCTGCTTGATCTTGCAGCCCAAGAATTAAGCCAGCCAAGCGATATCAATCTTGAAGAAGGTTTGGAAAGCATCGGCGCTGGCGATCTCACAGACACGCAAGCGCTCGCACAAGTGCTCGAGTTTGCAGTGGAGACAAACCGCTTGCTTCAATCGAGCGATGCATCAATTGGCCTTCGTCTTGAAATTTTAGGCGACTTACAAAACGGTCTGCGCGACCTTCAGGTTTAGTCGCCTTCAAATTCCACTAGCACGTGCACATCAACGCCCATCGCTTCAAGCTTCGCGCGACCACCAATATCCGGCAAATCTACGATAAAGGCGGCGGCCACAACTTCACCACCTGCACGGCGCACAAGCTCAATCGCAGCTTCGGCTGTGCCGCCTGTCGCAATCAAATCATCGATAATGAGAACGCGGTCGCCCTTTTTGATGGCGTCGCTGTGTATCTCAATGCGGTCCATTCCATATTCAAGCTGGTAGTCCTGCCCAATCGTCTCACCCGGCAATTTGCCCTTTTTACGGATTGGTATGAAACCACGGCCAAGTTCATGAGCAACAGCGCCGCCTAAGATAAACCCGCGCGCTTCAATGCCAGCAACATAGTCGATGTCTGCCGTGATAAAAGGGCGCAACAGCATATCAACAGATGCGCGCAACCCAACAGGGTCAGCGATCAATGTCGTCACATCACGAAACTGAATACCTGGTTTTGGATAATCAGGGATTGTCCGAATGAAGTCTTTCAAATCAAAATTGTTAGCAGCTGTCATGAAGTTTGAACCTGAAACCGGTAATTGCCATTTTTCCGGCTTCTTATCACCACGTCACAGACAAAACTGCAAGTCATCCTTTGACACAGGACGCTAGATTCGGGCCTCACCCAGCCTATCTCGTCAAAATAACAAGATTAGTTGGTGCTTAAGCACCCAACTTGACGCTGGTCACCACCCTGAGCTTTGAGCGTCTAACCCGCTGCCATTTTGGTGGCGGGTTCTTTTTTGGCGTAATCATCCGCGATTTTGTGCGATGTTAAACCACCATGCCAAATGCGATCAGCAATCTTGCGGAACCAGTCACGTGATGGTTTTTCAACAAATTGATAAGTGAAGAAACTGGCACCGATGACCACAATCAACATGGCAGCATATACAAGATCACCCTGCCATAGTTCTTTACCAACCATGCGAATTTGGGTGCCGTCGTCTTTCACATAGAAGGTGAAAATATCAAGGTTCAATTTGCCTGCGACCAATTGCATAGCATTGAGCAAACGTGCTGTGACGAAAGCGTGGATCATATAGATCGAGAAGGACAGTGTGCCGATAAGCACCAAAGGGCGCACCATCAACATACGGCTAATCAAACCGCGTTGATTAGCGAAGACAAGCACAGAGATAAAGAAGAACGGGATCGGCAACGCATAGGTCAAAGCGCCTTCTGCGTTGTTAAGATAGACAAGCACCCAAGAGACAGCACAGGCTTCCATCAAGGTTGCAAAGGCAACGCTCCAGCGCTGCAAACGATGCTCAGCAGTGCGGTAAGCATGAAGGCACAAAACACCCGCGCTGAAGCCTGCAAGACAACGTGCAAGGCCCATGAAACGATTGTCCAACAATCCATCCGCCATGCCATAAATCCAAAACGGCGGAATGATCACGAGCAACGCCAAGATTGCCCATAATGATTTGCGTAAATAGATCGCACCAAGCGCAAACAAGAAATACGCAAGAAGCTCTGTTGAAACGCTCCAGCTTGGGAAGTTCCAAGACGCGTAATCAAGTACGCCGACACCTTGAAGCATGAAGAGGTTCACCCAAATCGCTTCAAGCGACATCGCACCTGTGAACGGCTGACGGGCATTGGCGTTAACCGCGCTGATCATGTCAGCAAAGGCGAATTCAAAAACAATATACGCAATCAACATCACAAGATGGATCGGATAAAGCCGCCCTATCCGCAAGAACATAAACTTGCCAAGCGAATGACCTTGCTGGAAGCGCGCATGATAATTGGCTGCAATCACGAAGCCCGAAAGCACGAAGAAGAAATCAACGAACAATCCAGCATTGCGTGTGATCGGTGAGAAGTAGGCGTGACTAAAGGCACTCACGTGCAAAAACACGACCAAGCAAGCGCAAATACCGCGCCATGAATCAAGCGCCAAAAAATGCTTACGCGGTTCAAAATCTATCGGTCTTGTTGACTTCATCACCATCCCACCAATCCAAACTACTCAAAAGCATAACAAAAGGGCGTTAATTCCACGCAAAGCGGTATGCTTAATGAACGGTAATAAAATGGGAATATGGAAACAGCACGCAACAAAAAAGGCGCCCCAAAGGAGCGCCTTTAATTTGTTATTTTGAAGCGTTGATTAGTGCTTCACACTCGCATAAACGCGGCGTTTTGTGCCGTATAGAAGGCCTGCGAAAAGGATCATGAAGATCATCGCTTTAAAGCCTAGAGACTTACGCTGTTCAAGCTTAGGCTCTGCTGCCCACATCAAGAAATGCGTGATGTCTTTTGCGTATTGGTCGAGCGTTTCAGGCGTACCGTCGTCATAAGTCACAAGACCTTCTGACAGAGGCGGTGCCATCGCGAGAGCTGGACCACCAATGTAATACGGATTGTCATATGTACCCGCATCATTGGCTTCATCAGACGCATAACCAGTCAAAAGCGCGTGGATGTAATCCGGCCCCTGCTCTTGGTATTGCGTGAAGATATCGAACACGAAGTTCGGGAAACCACGTTCAACTGCGCGTGCTTTTGCAATTAGCGAGAAGTCTGGTGGGTAAGCACCACCGTTTGACGCTTGTGCTTGTTGCTTGTTTGCCCAAGGACCCGGAATTTTGTCAGACAGTTTTGGCTGACGTTCAATCGGCTCACCATCTTCATCTGGAAGCGCATCGATGACTGTTGTCGACCAATCTTCTGCAAGCTGTTTTACTTCAGCTTCAGAAAACTCAGGGCCACCTTTTTCCATCAAGTTGCGAAAGTTCACCAAGCCGATTGAGTGACAAGCAGAACAAACTTCCTGATAGATTTTGAAACCGCGCTGCAAAGCACCACGGTCATAATGACCGAACGGTCCAGCAAACGACCAATCTTGGTAAGCAGGTTGCTTAATATGATGGCCACCTGCAGCGTGTGCACCTGTTGCGGCGAGACCAACGAAGGCTGCTGCAATAAGCGGAAGGCGGAAGAGTTTAAAAGTCATTTTAGACGTTCCTGACTTTGATTTAAAAAGTGTCATAGCGCGCCCCTTAACCTTTAGACTCAGCGGAAGCCGCGTCACCATCTTTACCAAGGACTGCTTCAGAGATTGAAGCAGGCTGCTCATTTGGCGTCTCATAAAGACCCAAAAGCGGTAGAACGATGATGAAATGAGCGAAGTAGTAGAGTGTCGCCATTTGCGCGATGATAATATACGGCTGCTCTGCAGGTCGTGAACCAAGCCATCCAAGAAGAACGGTATCGATTACGAATATCCAGAAGAACCATTTGTAGATCGGACGATACTTTGTTGAGCGCACTTTTGATGTATCCAGCCAAGGCAAGATGAAGAGCACAGCAATCGAACCAAACATCGCAATAACACCGCCAAGTTTTGAATCGATCGGGCCGATGTCAAAAGTAATGGCACGCAAGATCGCGTAGAACGGTAGGAAGTACCACTCAGGAACGATGTGCGCAGGTGTCACCAACGGGTCAGCCGGAATGTAGTTGTCTGGGTGACCAAGGAAGTTCGGCATATAGAACAAGAACCAACCAAACACGATGAAGAAGCACATCAAAGCGAAGGCGTCTTTAACAGTGGCAAATGGTGTGAATGGCAAGGTGTCTTGCTTCTTCTTCACTTCAATACCAGTTGGGTTTGTTTGACCTGTTACATGCAGCGCCCAAACGTGGAGGATAACCACGCCGAGGATCATGAATGGCAATAGATAATGCAGTGAGAAGAAACGGTTCAACGTCGCATTATCAACGGAGAAGCCACCCCATAACCATGTCACAATCGGTTCACCCACGAGAGGTAAGGCCGAGAACAGGTTGGTAATCACTGTCGCACCCCAGAAAGACATCTGTCCCCAAGGAAGAACGTAACCCATAAACGCTGTACCCATCATCATAAGGAAGATGACAACGCCGAGGATCCATAGAAGTTCGCGAGGCTCTTTGTATGAACCGTAGTAAAGACCACGGAAAATATGCAGGTAAACGGCGATGAAGAACATCGACGCACCATTCATGTGCATATAACGAAGCAACCAGCCGTAGTTCACATCACGCATGATGTGCTCAACAGCACCGAAAGAAATTGCAGTATTCGCAGTATAGTGCATTGCAAGCACGATACCGGTGATGATTTGAACCACCAACATGATCATCAAAATGCCACCGAAGGTGTACATATAGTTCAAGTTGCGTGGGACGGGATATGAGACGAAGCTATCATACATCAACCGTGGAAGCGGAAGGCGTTTGTCGATCCACTTCTCTACACCGGTTGCAGGCTCATAATGTCCGTGATGTTCCATTCCTGACATAGATTTTCCCCTTAACCGATTTTAATGACGTTGTCAGACAGGAATTCGAATGGCGGCACTGGAAGATTTTCCGGTGCTGGGCCTTTGCGAATTCGTCCGGCGGTGTCGTAGTGAGAACCGTGACATGGGCAGAACCAACCACCGAAGTCGCCACCATTGTTCTCAACGCCAAGTGGGATACAGCCAAGGTGCGTACAAACACCAACCATAACGATCAGGCTTTCACGGCCTTCACCAGCTGAGCGGGCAACGTCTGTTGCTTCACCACCAGCAGGTGTACGTGAATCTTGGTCAGGCAATGTCGCTACATCAACAGCTTTTGCCTCAGCCACTTCTTCATCCGTACGGTTACGAATGAAAACGGGCTTACCGCGCCACATAATGCGCATGGACATGCCAGGTTCAAGGGATGAAATATCGACTTCAGTTGTCGACAAAGCCAGCGCCGAAGCGTCTGGGTTCATCTGATCGATAAACGGCCATGCGACGCTTGCAGCGCCAACGACGCCAAACGCACCGGTTGCGACATACAAAAAGTCGCGGCGGGTTGGATCTTGATATTCTTCAGACAAGGTCAAATCCTCGTTGTTGTACCTACTGCCCTACTTAATAGAGCAAAAAGTGTAACCATGTAGTTATTATTCGCGCGACAAATTGACTCCAACATCAAAATCTCCAAGCGCGCTAAATCGCGACCTTTTAATCGCGGTTTTACGAGTTTGTCTAGTACTCATAAGGTTTGGAGGGGAATTTGTGTACGATAAACGCCCGAACACGCGATTTGTCTCAGTTAATTCACAGATTAATGCGCGACTAAAGACGAATTTGTATGATTATCAACATCAATGAATGCACCATTCTGTCTTGCCCATAATCGCGCATACAGTCCATCAGCTGCAATCAGCTCTTTGTGGGTACCACTTTCAATGATTCGCCCCTCATCCATCACCAGCAAACGATCCATCGCCGCAATCGTAGAAAGTCGGTGTGCAATGGCCAGCACGGTTTTACCTTGCATGATTTCTTTGAGGTTCTCACGAATAGCGGCTTCCGTTTCTGAATCGAGCGCCGAAGTTGCCTCATCAAGCAGCAATATTGGCGCGTCCTTCAAGATCACCCGCGCCATTGCGATACGTTGGCGCTGACCACCAGAAAGCTTCACACCACGCTCGCCCACATGGGCATCATAACCCGTTCGCCCCTGCCCATCCTCAAGCCCCTCAATAAACCAGTCTGCTTCTGCCTGTTTTGCCGCCTTTACCACGTCATCAAGGCTTGCTTGCGGGCGCGCATAAGCGATGTTTTCAAAGATTGACCGATTAAGCAGCGCCGTTTCTTGCCCCACAACGCCAATTTGCCCCCGAAGAGAACGTTGCGTGACGCTGGAAATGTCATGGCCATCAATCGCGATCTCACCTTGTCCCAGATCATAAAAGCGAAGGAGCAAATTAAACAGCGTCGTCTTGCCAGCACCCGATGGCCCAACAATACCGATCCGCTCGCCTGCTTTAATGGCAAAGGAAACGCCCTCCACCACTTCGGGGCGATCATTCTGCTCATAGCGAAAATGCACGTTATTAAATGAAACATTGCCCACCACCTTAGGTAACGATGGAGCGTTGGGCTTATCTGTGAGTGCAATCGGCTTAGTGATCGTATCCATCGAATTTTGGATCGTGCCCACCGCCCGAAACAGTGCATTAAACTGCCCCAACATGCGGGTCGCTAAAATCGTGAGGCGCATCATAAGGCCGAGCGCGAAAGCAACTTCACCAACGCTCATTTGTTGTCCACGCCAAAGCGAGAGCGCACAATAAGCAATACCAATCACCATCGCCGCATTGATGATATGCAGCGAAAACCGCATAGTGGTGATGTGGCGGGTGTATGTTCTTATGGCATCAGTAAACAACGAAATCGCCTGACGCACGCCTTCATCTTCACGCGAGGCGACACCATCAATTTTGACCAATGACATGTTAGAATAAATATCAACAAAGCGCCCATTGACGCGCGCTTGCAGCTCTGAAAACCGTTTGGCTGAACGCCTGATGCGTGGCACGAAAAACACTAAGATGCTGATATAAACAACGCACCAAACCAAAAGCACGCCGACCAGCAAAAAGTTCAATTCACCGAACAAGACGAGTGAACCGGTTACATAAATCAGAAACAGCCAAATCATCTGCAACAGGCTGATTAGGAAATCACCTAAAGATTGCCCGCTTTGCGTCACCTGTGTCGCGATACGTCCTGCAAAGTCGTTGTTAAAGAACGAAAGCGTCTGCCCCATCACATGCGAATGATTCTGCCATCGCACCATATTAAAGAAACCTGGCACAATGACTTGTTCATCCAAAATTGTGCCAAAAATCATGAAGCCAACGCGGATAACAGCGACAAAGAACATCATCCATAAAAAGGTCGAGGCATAATCTTCAAAAATACTCTCAATATTCGCCGTCGCGAGCAGATCAACGATCTCGCCCACATATTGAAACATCACGATCTCAATATAACCGTGCGCCCCACCCAAAATGAGCGCTAAAGCAAAAATAAGCGGTGTTTGCCGGATGAAATGCCAGACATAGGCAAAAAAACCTTGCGGAGGCGCTCCCTCACCCGCTTTGAATGGATCAACCCAGCCTTCAAAATATTGGAAAAACCGATTCAACATGGAGCAACTATAAAAGGTTCTTGCAAAACTGCCAGCGACTGTTGAAACTAGCGTCAAAGTTTCACGAGAAAGAAATGCAACCTATTATGGAATTTATCGAACCTTATAAAGCGCAAGCTCTCGAAATCTGGGCAGTGGTCCTCGTCTGGCTGCAATCGCCAGCATTCTATGCACAAATCGGGGCAATTATTGGCGCTTGGTTCATCGCAAAAATACTATCTGCGACCATAAAAAAGCGGGTCTCTTTCCTAACCACTGAACCTGACAAGGATGGCCGACTTTATTTCATTTTGAGATGGGCCTACATGGTACGGGACCTGTTACAGCCTCTCCTACTCATCGCAGCTCTTGCCGTTGCAGTCGCCATTTTGGATGCGACAATCGGCACCTCTTGGTTGGCAAAGCTAGCGCAAAGTTTGGCCGTTGTTTTAGCCCTTAATGCAACCATCAAGCTCTTCATTCCTGCTGGTGGCTTGCAACGTATTATTCAAATCGTCGTCCTACCATCCGCACTCCTCATGGTGTTTGGTCAGTTCGACGCGTTTACTGCATGGCTCGATACGGTCGCCCTTGAACTTGGCAATATTCGCATCTCCGCCCTCTTCATGATCAAGGCAGCGATTTTTGGCGGTATCTTGTTCTGGCTTGGTCGCCATTCCAACAAAGCCGGACAAGGCGTCATTCAAAAACAAGACAGCCTCGACCTCAGCATGAAATCGCTGGTGGGAAAACTGTTTGAAATCGCGCTCTTCATCATCATCGGCATCGTGTTCTTACAGCTTTTGGGCGTTGACCTTACAGCGCTTGCCGTTCTGGGTGGTGCTGTTGGTGTGGGTCTTGGTTTCGGCTTGCAACAAATCGCTGCAAACTTCATCTCGGGCATGATCATCCTGTTTGAGCGATCCCTATCGCCGGGTGATTTCATAGAGATGGAAGATGGCAGATCTGGCATCTTGAAAGAGATCAACATGCGCTCCACCACGCTGGAGACTTATGACGGCAAAGAGATCATGTTGCCGAATGAGAAATTCATCACCACAACCTTCGTCAACTGGACCCGCGACGATCCGCGCCAGCGTTATGAAGTAGAATTTACAGTCGCCTATGACACAGACATTGACCCTTTGCCCGAGTTAATCGTCGAAGCTGTTTCAAAGCACCCACAAGTATTGGATGATCCAGAACCTGCTGACGTAGAACTACGCTCCTTTGATGACAGCGGTATTCGGTTTGGTGTGGAGTTTTGGGCCGATGGCATTGATGACGGTAAAAACAAGTTCTCATCCGACGTGCTGTTCATCATCTGGCGCACGCTACGAGACAACAAAATCAGCATCCCGTTCCCGCAAAGAGAAGTGCGGATTATTGGGGAAAAATAAGATCAGGTTTTCTTATTCAAACATTCGAAAATCGCTCGATGAATGCTATATAAATAATAGCCATTAGCACTACTCACTGGGCCAAGCTTTTCCCAATATGTAGGCTGCAGGAATGAGCGAAATCATGAATATCAAATAACTGTAAACGAACAAAATCGCGTCAAGATACATCGGCTTATTAAATATCACCGGCTCATAAACTAACAACAAGACGATTACGCCTCCAAACACACCCATACCAAAATAAAATGCGACGGCTGCTGTTGCGGAAGTCGTAGCAGTCTCAGTTTGAATAAATTTACAGATTAACCGACCAATCCAAAGGATTGTGTCACCTGAAATAGAAATCATTAAAACTAAGACTACCAGAGAGATAATCAACTCAACATAAAACACCGAAGCTATACCTTGTAGTTCTTCAGTAGAAAAGAAAGCAATTACACCGACCAGCACCAAGACGATAAATACGACCAAGGCTAAGCCAGCACAAAAAAAGGCCACCCCTCGTCTCCAGAATGAAATAGCCTCTGATTTATGTGTGTTATGGCGCGTTCCCCCTTGTGATACGGCTTCTTGCAGAATTGGGTCAAAGATGGATCCAACCGCCTTAAATGCCATAGCAGGTATGGCGCAGATAGAAGAGATAGCTAAGTAATATGGAATGTTACTATATTCGTTCAGAAACAAACAGAAAGCAACAACAGGTCCAATGGTCAAAGTAAGGTAACCGAGGACGTTGGTTTCCCAAATTGTTACCCCGTTAATTGAGCTCACACTGTTCCATGCGTAACGAATTATAGACTCAGAGCCCGTACACCCTAGATAAATGAGAACGAAACAAATAAGATAACTTTTAGGCGTCTCTAAACGATAAACATCGCCTGATACCGCGACGATTTCATAGAAATCCACCGCTTGTCCCAAAAAAAGAAACGCCATATATATTAGCAAGTGAATAAAAAATATTATGTAAGTATAAATCATAAAAAATCACTCCAGAAAAAAATTATTTATCAAAAATACGGATATAAAATTATTTTTTTGTAAAATTTAAATTCAAATACAAATACATTAAATTTTTTTATCACTATTTCGTAGCGCACCACCTTTCAGTTCATATAAATCCCATCACATCATCACCTCAATAAAACGCGTACAACCCAGGCAGACTGAATAATTCAGTTCTAAGAATGTTGAGGTATGGGTTGAATATCGGCCGAAACGAATTCCAAACGAGCTTGTTAGGAAAACAAAATTTCACGCTCATAGCAGGTCATAGGTTAGCACAATATCTGTATCAAACAGGCGAGCATCAACAATGACGGCAAACCCGCCCCCTTCAATCTCTCAATCTTCACCTAAGATATTTAACCTATTTAGGGCCAAACAGCTTCTTTTTGTCGTGTATTTACTATTTTACCTTGCCATTTGTCGAATTAGTGTTTATTTGAATTTTGTCGAAACTTAATGAATCTCTATGTATTCTTTGCCCATCAGTGAATGGATGAACATTTTCCGAGCTCTTCTAAATTTGTCGAATAAAAAAATGGACGTGAACATCGCGAGCCATCCCGAAATGTAATTCATTGATGAAAGGTAATTTCAATGACCACAGGTACAGTAAAATTCTATAACAGCCAAAAAGGTTTTGGCTTCATTCAACCTGAAGACGGCGCGCAGGACGTATTCGTACACGCGACTGCTTTGGAACGCTCAGGCGTTGACGGCCTTTCAGAAGGTCAAAAAGTTTCTTTTGAAACTGAAATCGATTCACGCAGCGGCAAAACTGCTGTTAGCAAGCTAGAAATCGTTTAATCAGCGTTTGATTCGCTTTTAGATTAAACAATCTACTTGATTAAGATTAAACGGCGGCGCTTTTTAGCTCTGCCGTTTTTTTATGAGCGCCACCTACTCCGCCGCGCCCTTATCCGCTTCATACAAAAACCCACCAGATTGCCGCTCCCATAGTTGAGCATAGCGACCACCAGCCTTGACGAGCTCATCATGGGTGCCGTCTTCGATAACACGACCTTCATCTAAGACGATAAGCCGGTCCATGGCGGCGATTGTGGAAAGTCGGTGAGCAATCGCAATCACAGTTTTGCCTTCCATCAAATCATAAAGCTGTTCTTGGATCGCTGCTTCTACTTCGCTATCGAGCGCGGAAGTGGCTTCATCCAAAACCAGGATTGGCGCATTTTTCAAAAGCACGCGGGCAATGGCGATGCGTTGGCGTTGACCACCAGAAAGATTGACGCCCCGCTCGCCCACAAGTGCATCTAGCCCCTTGCCACCTTTTACGTCTTCAAGCTCAGGAATATAACTCCACGCTTTTGCTTGTTTTGCCGCTGCGATAATCTCATCTTCGCTTGCCCCTTCGCGACCATAAGCAATGTTTTCTCGGATGGTGCGGTGAAGCAGGGATGTGTCTTGGCTCACCATGCCAATTTGCGAGCGCAGGCTTTCTTGAGTGACCTTGGCAATATCCTGCCCGTCAATTTTCACGATACCCGCTTCAACGTCATAAAGACGCAGCAGCAAATTAACGAGCGTTGATTTACCCGCGCCCGACGCACCCACAAGCCCAACCTTTTGGCCAGATGCCACATCAATTGAAAGATCGCGAATAACGCTTTTGGTTTTGCCATATTGAAAGGACACATCGCTGAAGCTGATGGCACCTTTATCAATCACCAATGTCGAGGCGTCTTCTTCATCGCGCACGATGCGGGTGAGTGCGAGTGTATTGATGCCATCTTTAACCGTACCTATATTTTCGAAAATGCCGGCCATCTCCCACAAGATCCAGTGCGACATACCTTGCAGGCGGAGCACCAAGCCCATAGCAACAGCAATATCGCCAATCGACACAACCTCCACTCGCCACGCCCAAATAGAAACCGCAGCAACGGCAAAAAACGCACCGTTGTTAAGAAGAGCTAGCGAGAAGTTGAGCCATGTCACTTTACGCATTTGTGCATGGACAGCATTCATAAAACCGATCATAGAACGCTTGGCATAGCGCTCTTCGCGGTCAGCATGGGAAAACAGTTTGACCGTTTGAATATTCGAATAAGCATCCACCACATGCCCCGTCATAACGGAGCGCGCATCGGCTTGGTCTTGTGCAATGTCGCGAAGTTGCGGAATAAATATCCGTAGCAAAATCGCATAACCAACGAACCAACCGACAAACGGCAAAACAAGCCGCCAATCTGCTGCAAAGGCAACAGCCACAGCACCAAAGAAATAAACGCCGACAAAGACGAAAACATCGCCCACCTTCATCAACACATCACGCACCGCAAGCGATGTCTGCATCAGCTTATTGGCAATGCGGCCCGCGAAGTCATTTTGATAAAACGACATGCTTTGGCGCAGCAAATAGCGATGCCCGCGCCAACGCACACCCATCGGGAAATTACCCATAATGCTTTGATGCAAGATGAGTTCCCGCACCCAATCAACCGCTGGTAAAATAACAAGCAGCACCACCGTCATGAAAAGTAGAGTGTCACCATGCTGATCAAAAAAGCTTGCCCGTTCCGAATTAGTAAGCAGGGTGACGAGATCACCCATAAAAGTGAAAATCATCACCTCAAGCACAGCCACCACAGCGGTCAAGCACGACATAAACAGCAAGAGTGGCCACATCGGTTTTGCATAAAACCAACAAAACGCCACATAGCCAGTTGGCGGTGTTTGCACACCATCATCGGCGAAGGGATCATTCAACCCTTCAAAATATTCCATGAGGCGGCTTGGTTTTAGCAAAAGAAGAGCTTTCTTGTTGGCTGGATACCCATTAAATAGGCAGCAATCTGAATGCTCCGTCTTTGTAGGGGCATGAGGCCCCAAGAGCAATTCAAGAATATTCAACGATGAATGAAAAAACCGCAATCAGCAGCACCGCACCAGCCCCACTGGTCTACCGACCACCGACGGGCCCGCTTTGCTATGTGCATGTGGATGAGCAGTTGCTGGTCTTGGATAAACCGTCGGGCCTGCTCACCGTACCAGGCAAAGCAGACCACCATAAAGATTGCTTAGAAAGTCGTGTGCAAGCTGAACACCCCAAAGCACGCATTGTCCATCGCTTGGATATGGATACCTCTGGCCTCATCGTTTTGGCGCTTGATGCAGACACCCACCGCCATCTCGGCCTGCAATTTGAACGACGTCATGTTGATAAGCGATATGTGGCGGATGTTTGGGGGCAACTGGAAAATGAAACTGGCGAGGTTGATCTGCCGCTCATTTGCGATTGGCCAAACCGCCCGAAGCAGATGGTGGACTTTGAGCAAGGAAAATCCGCACAAACAAGCTGGAAGGTACTCGCGCGTGATGAAAATAAAACCCGCGTTCAGCTTTTCCCGAAGACCGGACGTTCTCACCAATTGCGCGTTCACATGCTATCGCTTGGCCATCCGATTTTAGGCGACAATCTCTATGCTCACGAGCAAGCCTTAAACGCCTCCGATCGCCTTAGCCTTCATGCAGAAATGCTAGAATTTCACCATCCCATCGGCGGCGCCCGTATCAAATTTGAAAGTGAATGCCCGTTTTGAAACCCCGTTCAACAAGCCAACTCAGCATCGCGCTTTATCAACCAGACATCCCGCAAAATACAGGAACGATCCTGCGCATGGGGGCTTGTTTAGGAGTGAAAGTTCACATCATTGAGCCGACCGGATTTGTCTTGTCGGATACGGGTCTAAAGCGCGCTGGCATGGACTACTTAGAAATCGCGGCCATGCAGCGGCACGTCTCGTTTGATGCCTTTTGCGAATGGCGCATAAAGGAACAAAAGCGCTTGGTCTTGCTCACAACAAAAACCGACAAGAGCTATGCAGATCTCACCTATAATGAAAACGATATTTTGTTATTTGGTCGCGAGAGTTCCGGCGTGCCTGAAAGCGTGCATGAGCTTGTGGATGAGCAACTCACTATCCCCATGGTCGAAAACATGCGCTCTCTCAATCTTGCCTGTTCCGTTGCCATGGTCGCAGGTGAAGCGCTGCGGCAAATCGGATAGCGCAATAACTGCATGTCACGATTTTTCCTATGGTGAAGCGCGACATCTCTGATAAAACGAACCAAGATGCATTTTCAGGAAACAATCTATGTCTGATACGACAACACCACAGCCTCTCCCTGCAGACATTGAAGACAAGAAAAAAGAAGCCGAAAGCTGGTTTCAAAACTTGCGCGACCAAATTTGCGCTGAGTTTGAGACGCTTGAACGCGAAGTGTCCCTTGGCAAAGAGGGCGTAGAACCTGCAACATTCAATCGCACGCCATGGGATCGCACAGACCACACAGGCGCAAAGGGCGGTGGCGGCGTGATGTCCATGATGCATGGGCGCCTGTTTGAGAAAGTCGGCGTTCATTGCTCCTCTGTTCATGGGGAATTCTCACCAGAGTTTCGCAAACAAATTCCAGGTGCTGAAGAAGACCCGCGCTTTTGGGCCTCAGGCATCTCGTTGATTGCTCATTTGTGGAATCCAAACATTCCAGCCGTTCACATGAACACCCGCATGGTCGTGACCACGAAACAATGGTTCGGCGGCGGCGCAGACCTAACGCCTGTACTCGACAGACGCCGCAACCAAGAGCACGAAGACACGATAGATTTTCATGCCGCTATGGAAAAAGCCGTCACGCCGCACTCTGACATCATTTCTTATGAAAAGATCAAAAAGTGGTGCGATGAATATTTCTATCTCCCCCACCGCGATGAACCGCGTGGCGTGGGCGGCATCTTTTATGACCGCCATAATTCAGGTGACTGGGATAATGATTTGAACCTCACCAAAGACGTAGGCCTTGGCTTCCTTGATATCTACCCAAAGCTTGTCCGCAAAAATATGGAAACGCCTTGGACAGACGAAGATCGCGAAGAACAACTGATCCGACGGGGTCGCTATGTGGAATACAATCTGCTTTATGATCGCGGCACAATTTTTGGTCTCAAGACTGGTGGTAACGTCTCATCAATTCTCTCCAGTCTTCCGCCAGAGGTGAAATGGCCGTAAAAGAATGATGAAACAAAATTCGACAGCCTGAGAACCGTTTTGCCCAATTCGAATGACCAAATCGACGAGCCGAAAGTGCAAAAGCGTCTTGTTTTGTTCTTTACAGGCCTCGATATAGCGGGCCCTAGCCGCTATCATTTGATGATGCGCCAACAGCATCGTTATTATGCGCGGCGGTTTAATGTTCCAATGAGCATCAGTCCGCTCGACAAAAACGAGCGGCCAAACAGCCACTTCAGTTCCTTTACATTGGAAGCTGATTGGCCAGAAGGCAAAACGCTCACTCAATATTATATTTCTGACACTCAGCAAGAAGTTGAGCGCGAAGCTGCCCGGTCAGATTTCACCCGCTTTCCAAACTATCTCTATTGGTATTTTCGATTTTTTATAAACGGTGTTTTACCACCACTTTTCAAACGCCAAATCAGAGCAGGCATTGTTTTTTCAGTGCCCTTATTTGGTTTGATCGCCCGCTTTCTGCTGGCGCTTATTCTGCTTATTGCTGCCGCAAGCTTGATCAGTTTTTTACAATTAAGCCAAGGTTCCAGTTATGCATTGGGCGGCTCTATAGGACTTCTTATCTTCCTATCAGTCGCGAGGCTGGGTCGGTTCTTTAAGACACTGTATGAACCACATCTGGCTGATAGCTTGATATATCAATGCAGATTGACGGCGAATAAAATTACAGAACTTGAAAAACAAATCGCCACCTTCTCTCAAGAAGCCATCGAAATTATCAACCAAGAAAAACCCGATGAGGTTCTTGTGATCGGCCATTCATGTGGTTGTTTTCATTCGCTTCCAGCCTTTAAAACCGTTTTAGATGCAAGACGGTCCGGAGAGAATTTCGCCGATTATGAAATTATACACGCCACATTCGGCTCGCTGCTTCCCTACACAACGACTTATAGAAAGAACGAGTATTTCAGAGCGCTCACCGTTCAACTTCTTGAAGACAACGATGCAAACTGGATCGAATATTTTGCCCCGCAAGACCCCTTCAGCATCCCACATATTCGACTAGATCAAGATTATGGTTTTAATTTAAGCACGCCGCTGCCAGCGCGTTACCAAGTTCGTTCTGCAGTATTCGGGGAGGTTTTTTCGGCTAAAAAGCTCGACCAGTTTAAATACAACCCTTTGCGCATGCACTTTCAGTATTTAACTGCCAATGATGTTGCGGGTTCTTACGATTTTTTCTACATCATCACTCACCCCCAGTCGCTTGCAAACAATTTGAACGCGAACAAACGAATTCAACCAGATAGCTAGCAAGATAATGTCAACTGATCGCAGCAAATCTCTTTATCGCCCCCCTGCACCCGAACCAGCAGATTGGAAACAAATTCTGTGGCGCATCTTCGTGTCGGGCAAGAATGACATTCTGCAATACATCCCAGAAAAAGCGTTCAAAATTTTCATGGGGACCGCGCCTTTTACCTCCAAGCGATCAATTTATATAGTGAATGACCCCAATATGATCCGTCATGTCATGATCGACAAAGTGGATGATTATCCCAAAAGCGATCTAGTAACCGATTCTCTTATGCCGCTGCTTGGGGACAGTATTTTCACTGTAAGCGGCGACAAGTGGAAACGACAAAGCCGGATGATTAATCAGGTCTTTGCAAAGCTACGGCTAAAGGTTGCCTATGCCAGTATGCAAGACTCAATTCGGGATTACATCGAAACGCTTGATCAAAAGGTCGGCGGCGTCATCAATTTAGATGAAGAAATGGCTTACGTAACAGCCGATGTAATTTTTCGCACAATGTTCTCAAAACCAATTGAAGATAGCGACGCAAATACGATCTTTCGTGAGTTCACCATCTACCAAGAATCCCTACCCCACATGACTGGGAAAGCAGTGTTTCGGGCGGCGGCCCATTCCAAGCAGAAAATCCCGAAGCGTGGCATGGAAGCCTGCTCGAAAATTAGAGCCATCATTGCGTCTATTGTAGACGATCGGCTGTCGAGCAATGTAAAGGAAGATGACATTTGCCAGATTATCGTCGAGTGCCGCGATCCTGAGACGGGGGATGGCTTTACGCGCGAAGAAATCATAAACCAGATAGCGTTCTTCTTTTTGGCCGGGCATGAAACATCTGCAAGTGCGCTTACTTGGGGCTTGCTGTGTCTTTCGCAATCACCGCAAGATTGGACGGCGCTTCGTGACGAGGTTTTAGCTCAAGCAGGTGACGAAGAAATACCATATGAAGCCGTTGGTCGAATGAAATTTACCTCCGCGGTTTTCAAAGAAGCCCTGCGCCTCTACCCACCTGTTGCGTTCATCACTCGCTACGCGCTCAAAAAAGATAAAATGCGTGGCTTTGATATCAAGCCGGATGACATGATCATAATCGCTCCTTGGATCGTACAACGGCACCGAGAATACTGGGGAAATCCAGATCACTTTGATCCATCCCGTTTTATCAAAGACCGTACGGGTGGAGCACCGAATGGTACTTGGATACCTTTCAGTGTTGGCCAAAGGGTATGCACGGGTGCCGCCTTCGCTAATGCTGAATCGGCGCTTGTCCTTGGAACAATTGCGCGGCGCTATAAACTGACGCCAATTGACTTGGACAAAATAACACCCGTCTCACGCCTTACGTTGAGACCCAAAGATCGATTGGAAATGAAACTCGAATTTCGCGACTAGAGCAAATCGTCACGACTAAGCGTAAAGCCGCTTTCAATCCACGCGTCTTCAATTTCTTTCAGCTTATTGCCAAGATCAGGCCCAGGCGCATATCCGGCCTTAATAAGGTCTTCACCGCTTACCGGAAATTCTGGCTTTTCCCAGCTATCGATAAATTCAAGCAAAGCTGGAATCCGGTCCGCGCCCGCTTCTTCTTTATTGAAGCGTTTTGCAAACTCATGAACAAGCGCGTCACGAACAGCAAGACGTTTGCCGCGATAAAGCACCTTGGCAAGATCAACAACAGTGAGGTCGACATAACCCGTAGCCTTGCCAGATTCTTCGCTCCAATCAATCAAGCGCGTGCGCTCATCATTAGAAAACTTCAATCGATCAGCAACCGCGTGAATTACGTCTTCTGAAGGGCGCAACATGGCTTGCAATCGTTGCAAAGGATCAGGCGACCAATTCAGTTCACCTTCTAAATTGATCAACCAATGAAACTGATCGAGCCCCCAATTTTCAGGCAATATCGTTGCAAATACTTCCGTCGTGCGCATCCACAAAATGGCGCGCTCTGGTGTTCGTGCAAGCAGCATCTTTTTAAGTTCAGACCAAACACGTTCAACAGACAAAGTTTCCAAGCCCGCCTTTGTGCGCACAACAGCCCGCAACGCATCACGATCAGGACGTCCAACGCCATACCAAGCAAAAAAGCGGAAGAAGCGTAATGAGCGCAGATAATCTTCTTCGATACGCTTTTGTGGTTCACCGATAAATTTCACCTCACGGTTCACCAAATCTGGATAACCGCCAATAGGGTCGTGTATCTCACCCTCATGGTCAATCGACAGTGCGTTCATAGTGAAATCACGCCGCGCTGCATCTTCAACCCAGTCGCGACCAAAAATCACCGTGGCATGACGCCCATCGGTTTCAACATCTTTTCGAAGCGTTGTTACTTCAAAATTCACACCATCAACCACAATCGTCAGCGTGCCGTGATCAAGGCCCGTATCAACCGCCTTAAAGCCCGCCGCTTCGCAAAGCTCTCGTACTTTTTCAGGCACAGCAGTGGTTGCAAGATCAATGTCGCCAATCACCTCGCCCAGTAACGCATCACGCACAGCGCCACCAATGATGCGCGTTTCTTCGCCATCAACATTGAGTACAGACATCAATTGCTTCAAGGGCACGTCTTCAAGCCATGAGCGGTTTACGAGATGCGGTTTGATGAGTTCATCCATAATCTATCGGTTTTCCAAGTAAGGTTGATCCACCGGAAACTCCGGATAGATTGTTTCATATAATTGGCGAATAATACCTGCGGTCACACCCCAAATACGCCAATCCTGCGTACCATCATGGTAGTTATATTCATAATAAAAACGCGGCTTATTCTTATATTCAATAAACCCATGTTCTTCATTATTCAGATTCATCAAAAACGAAAACGGCACCTCAAATGCTGCATCCACCTCATTGGGATCAAGACGCATGGGTTCATCCATTTTCACATGACAAAGAGCTGGCACTATGCGAAATCCAGAGCCGGTAACATAGGCATCTAGAAAACCAATTGGTTCAATTTTAGTGGTAGCAATGCCGACCTCTTCCATCGCCTCACGGCGTACCGTGGATATAGGGCCGGTGTCTTCGTCTTCCACCTTACCACCTGGAAAACCAATCTGGCCGCCATGGTCTTTAAGGTGAGCTGGACGCATGTTGAGCAAAGTGGTCAAACCGTCGGGGCGCTCAATAACAGAAAACAAAATTGCTGCTTCACGAAACGTCGGATGCATTTTCCGCACGCCCTCGTTCAAGATCAAGTCACCCTTATCTTCAAGCTTTGACGGGTCTTGATGAAGGTAACGCTTTGCCCGTTCCAGAAAGTCTTGATCTGATGAAAACATAGTGGATCAGTCGCTTTCAGCCGCCAGACGGTCAAGTTCATCTTGGCGCATAATCGCGTAGAATATACCGCGGCTGGAAATGCCGAACATATCAACATCGTCAACAGGTTTTGTTTCACCCAAATCCACAAGTTGATAAAGCAAAGGCCGCGCGAGTAAGGCGTCTAAACGACCACGCACATGGACATAGGGCTTTATGCCACCTGTCACATCTTCATCTTCAAAACGAAGAGGATGGTCTTCATTGACCTCAATCACATCACCAACCGTGGTGCGTAGTGTCAAAACCTGTTCGCCTGCCTCAATGTGGGCATTCAATTCAACGGCAAAGAAAGGCGCGTCATCAACGGTGATACCGATCTTCTCAACCGGCGTTACCAAATATGTCTTACCGTCTTCATCTTTGCGCAAAACGGTAGAAAACAAGCGCACCAACGCCTCACGACCAATCGGCGTTCCCATGTAATACCAAAGCCCGTTGGCAGCGATGCGCATATCCAGATCACCACAAAACGGCGGGTTCCATTTTTCAACGGGTGGCAGACCAGCACCAGCGTACTTAGCACGGGCCATTAAAGCCTCTAAGCCGCCCGCCATCTTTCCGTCATCAATGTCCGCGATATCTGTCAATTCTTTAGCCATTACAAAGGGTATGTAGCAAATGTTTTCAATTCCGCAACATTGGAGCTGATCACGATGAGGTTTGCAAACATTTTAATGTCAAGAAATTGATTGATGCAAAGCTAAAATGGATGGTTTTTTTGATGGACTTTTGTCCTAATAGCTCCACATACAGTTAGAGGGTTGTTGAAAAGATTAGAAACTGCCACCTCAACAGCGCAACAAGCGCTATGATGAATGATCATAATATGCAGACAGGAGCTTTCTGAATGAGTGCCGTAGATACGAAACCTTCAAAGGATATCAATCAGGAAGCGATTGTTAAAGCTGCTGACAACGCCGCTGCCCGCATCAACGAAGCCCGCGAAGCTATAAGCAGCGTGATTTATGGCCAAGAAACCGTCGTTGAAAGAGCAATGACGACCATCCTTTCTGGTGGTCACGGCCTTCTCGTCGGCGTACCAGGTCTTGCAAAAACGCTGCTTGTTGAAACCATGGGCACCGTCTTAGGTTTGGATGCCGGACGTGTCCAGTTCACGCCTGATTTGATGCCTTCTGATATTTTAGGTTCTGAAGTGATGGAACAAGACGAGAAGGGGAAACGTAGTTTTCGCTTTTTGAAAGGTCCAATTTTCACCCAGCTTCTCATGGCTGACGAAATCAACCGCGCCAGCCCACGTACACAATCAGCGCTATTGCAGGCCATGCAGGAATATCATGTGACGGTTGCAGGCAAGCGCTATGACCTCGATGAACCATTCCATGTGCTCGCCACGCAAAACCCGCTGGAACAAGAAGGCACTTACCCGCTACCAGAAGCACAGCTTGACCGCTTCTTAATGCAGATTGATGTGCTTTACCCAGAGCTTGATGCTGAACGCCGTATTCTGCTTGAAACAACAGGTGCTGAGACGGCTGTAGCAAAACCAATCTTGAGCGCGAAAGAGCTGCGCGAATTTCAATTGCTTGTGCGCCAAATGCCAGTAGGCGAAAGCGTTATTGATGCGATTTTGGAATTGGTTCGCTCCGCCCGCCCTGATGAGAATTCAACGGATGAAATGACCAAGCACATTGCATGGGGACCGGGGCCACGTGCTTCACAAGCCCTGATGCTTACTGTTCGCGCCCGCGCTTTGTTGCAAGGCCGCCTTGCGCCATCCATCGACGATGTGCTGGCCTTAGCAGAGCCTGTGCTTCAACACCGTATGGCGCTTTCATTCTCCGCCCGTGCTGATGGCATCACCATCCGTGATGTGATCGCTTCCCTGAAAGGCAAGATTGGCTAATGGTACACGCCAACGGCACTTTAGAAACGGTAGCAGACGAACCTTTTCGGCTTTTATCCGATGCTGAAAAGGCGGCTGAAAGCTTGCCTGATCTATTGCTAGAAGCACGCCGTGTTGCCCGCACCATTATGACAGGCTGGCATGGTCGCCGCATGGCTGGGCCGGGTGAAAGTTTTTGGCAGTTCCGCCCTTTTGTTGAAGGTGAAAATGCTTCCGCAATTGATTGGCGACGGTCTGCCCGTGACGACACCATTTTCATCAAAGACCGCGAATGGGAAGCCGCTCAAACCGCTTGGCTATGGCTTGACCTTACCAAGAGCATGCAATTTGGCTCTTCGCTGTCAGGCATCACAAAACGCGCCCGCGCCATTGTTTTAACCCTCGCCATGACTGAACTTTTAGCATCAGGCGGTGAGCGCACAGGCCTTTTGGGTCATTCACGCGCCACCACGAGACGCAATGCTGCCGAGATATACGCAGAGCGCATTGCTCGCGCTGGCACCTTAAAATCAGATCAAGGCATGCCTGCACCCGACGGTATCAATCGCTTTTCTGAAGTTATTTTATTCGGCGATTTCTTAGACCCAATCGCTGATCTTGAAACCTTCCTCCAACAAATCGCACGCGCGGGCACCAGAGGCCATGTGGTACAAATACTCGATCCTGTGGAAGAAGCTTTCCCCTATCAAGGACGGGTAGAATTTCAAGATCCTGAAAGCGGCATGAAGGTCACCGCAAGCCGCGCACAATCCTACCGCGAAGAATATCGCGAACGATTGGAAAGCCGTCGCTCTGCCGTAAAAGACTTGTGCAATCGGCTTGATTGGACCTTCTTGGTTCACCACACCGACCGACCTGCAAGTGAAGCTGTATTGACCCTTTATAACCGTTTAGCTGGAGGGCGCATTTAATGTTCGGCCCTATGCTATTTGCTTCCCCTTGGGTTTTACTCGCGCTGGTATTATTGCCTGCGATTTGGTGGTTGCTGCGTCTGGTTCCACCGCGCCCACAATTACAAGATTTCCCGCCGACACGACTTTTGGCAGAACTGACCAAAAAAGAAGACACACCACATGCAAGCCCGTGGTGGCTGACGTTGTTGCGTCTTGCTTTGGCAGCCATAGCAATTTTCGCGGTTGCAGGCCCTTTGTGGTCACCCAATTCAACCAATGGAAATAGTGATAACCCGTTGTTGCTCGTGGTCGACAACGGTTGGACATCAGCTGAAGATTGGCAAGAACGAGCAGACACAGCCAAAGGCATCCTTGAAACAGCCGCCCGTAACGGTCGCCCTGCTGCCCTCGTGATGACCACTGAGCCAGACAATGCAGACGTTCGTCTTGATGATGCGCAGATCGCTTTAGAAAAGATATCCGCCCAATCAGCCCTTCCATTCCCAGAATTGCGCGGTGTCGCAGCAGACCGAATTTTGCGCGCCAAAGACAATCTTGGTGAGGCAGACGTGATTTGGCTTGCAAGCCCCCTTGCCAATGAAAATGACACAGCGCTTGCCGATGCTTTGAGCGGTTTTGAAAATGTGACTATTCGCCATGATGAAGCGTCGCGCCAAACAATCACCCAAGCGCTTAATGGCGCGGCAACCCTTGATGTTGCGGTGAAGCGATTGGGTGCAGAAACGGGCCCAATCACACTGCGGGCGCTTGATGAAAATAACGTGTCGCTTGCCGATGTTCCTGTGATCTTTGAAGATGATGCGCTCTCTGGCCTTGGCAAGATTGAGCTACCGATTGAACTGCGCAACGAAATCGTTCGCCTAAGCCTCATCAACGATAACGGCACACCAATTGCCAATGCAGGCGCGGTGCACCTTATTGATGACCGCACGCGCCTCCGCACCGTTGGGCTTTTAACGGGTAGCTCCACAGATAAAGACCAGCCTTTGCTCTCCCCGCTTTACTACATCAATCGCGCGTTGACACCGTTCGCCGATGTGCGCGAAGCGGCAACACCCAATCTGGCTGAAGCCGTGCCGTCTCTCCTGCAATCAGGGGTCTCTTTGCTAGTGATGGCAGATGTCGGCACCTTGCCAGACCGTGAAACCGATCGGCTTCGCAAATTCATGTCTAAAGGCGGCACGGTCGTGCGCTTTGCAGGGCCTCGCCTTGCGGCAACGAAAGACACGCTCACGCCTGTGCGCCTTCGCGAAGGGGAACGCAATCTAGGCGGATCGCTCACGTGGGAAGAACCGCAAAAACTCGCGCGCTTCTCGCAAAACAGTCCCTTTGCTGGCATGGACCTTCCAGACGACATCGAAGTAACACGCCAAGTTCTTGCAGAGCCAGATTTTGATCTGCTGGAGAAAACATGGGCAGAGCTTGCCGATGGCACCCCGCTTGTAACGGCTGAACGTATTGGCGATGGTTGGTTGGTTCTCTTCCATGTCACCGCCGATGCCACATGGTCAAACCTTCCAATCTCTGGTGCCTTTGTTGATATGCTGGTGAAGCTCGTTGCGTTCTCATCCGTGCCCGCCTCCGCCGTGCAAAACGGAGACGCGGATGAAGCGCAAGCCTTCCCGCCTTTCCAAACGCTCGGTGCCGATGGCCGCTTGGGTTCACCGTTAGAGACAGCTGAACCAATCGCCCTCAATGAAATTGACGACGTGACACCTACAAGCAAAACACCGCCCGGCTTCTACGGCAAAGCAGAAAGCTTGATTGCGTTCAATTTGATGGGACAAGAAACACTCTTTGAAGCCTTGCAACCAGCAGAGCTTTTGCCCGACGCCACCATCACTGAAATAAACGGCGATATTGCTACTGATTTACGTCCAGCTTTATTCACCCTCGTTATGATCTTATTGCTCATCGATGCAGCAGTGGTCGCCGCAATGGCTGGCTTGTTCACTCGCAATGTCACAAAACGTATGCGCGTGACTGCCGCCAGTGCTTTTGTGATTATCGCCGCGTCTAGCATAACCCTCAACGCCGATAATGCTCACGCCCAAGATGGGGACGGCGAGAACGGTATTCCTTTTGATGTCACGCTGACCACACGTCTTGCTTATGTGATAACGGGCGAGACTGCCGTTGATGAGATTAGTCGTGCTGGCCTTCGCGGTCTCACCAATTACATTTCCCTTCGTACAGCCCTAGAACCTGGCCCACCGATTGGCCTTGATCTTTCCAAAGATGAGCTCACATTCTTCCCGCTGATTTATTGGCCGGTGACAGAAACAGCTGCTACCCCTGATGCCGCGACCATGGCGCGGGTTGATGCCTTTATGAAGCAAGGTGGCACCGTCATCTTTGATACACGTGACCAGATAGAACGCGGCATCGGCGCGAACTCGGCTGCAAACGGCAAACTTCGCGAAATCGTCGCAAGCCTAGACGTACCTCCTCTGGAGCCTGTTCCAGCAAACCACGTTTTAACGCGCGCCTTCTATTTGCTTCAAGATTTCCCCGGTCGTTGGATCGGTAGCCCGCTTTGGGTGGAAGCAATTGATGATCAGAACAAAGGCAACGAAGGAACCCGCTCGCAGGCAGATGGCGTATCGTCCATTTTGATTACCGCGAACGATTTCGCAGGCGCTTGGGCAACCGACGAAAACGCCAATCCCTTGCTTCCAACATCGCCCGATGATCCGCAACAGCGCGTTTATGCATTTAGAACCGGCGTCAACATTGTGATGTATACGCTCACTGGCAATTACAAAGCAGACCAAGTGCATATCCCTGCCTTGCTCGAACGGTTGGGGCAATAATGAACTGGCGTCTTGATTTTGCTCCCCTGCTCGATTGGCCCTTCATCGCAGCCTTAGCTGTCGCCGCTTTGGTGCTTGGGTGCCTGTTATTATTCACCCGCACCCGTGGCGCATTAATCCGTGTTTTGGCGCTCAGCTTTGGTCTATTGGCGCTGCTTAATCCAGAGTTCGTTCAAGAAGACCGCGAACCGCTGACAAGCGTTGCTGCCGTGGTTGTTGACCGCTCTGATAGCCAAAGGCTCGGCAACCGCAAAGCGCAAACTGATGAAGTCGTTGAAGCGCTCAAAGCGCGCCTTGCTCTAATCAAGAACCTTGAAACTCGCATTATCGAAACCGATGGCCTCGACAAATCACGGGCAGGGACGGCCCTATTTGGCGAACTCGAACGCGGCCTTTCTGATGTGCCACCAGACCGGATTGCAGGCGCTATTGTCATCTCAGATGGTCAAGTTCACGACACACCAAACAAGCGTGAATCGCTCGGCTTCGATGCCCCGCTTCATACTGTTTTGACAGGCGAAGACGAAGAATTTGACCTTCGCCTCGTCCTCACCGAAGCGCCACGTTTTGGCATCGTGAACGAAGACAAAATCATCAAATTTCGCGTTGAAGCAACACCGAACGCCAACGTATCAACCGCCCGTGTCACGATCCAATTAAACGGCGAACAATCAGCCACGGAAACCGTACCAATTGGCCAAGACATCGAGCTTGCAATCAACATTGAGCGCGGCGGTCAGAACATTTTGGAAATTACAGTCGATGAACTTGAAGGCGAATTGACCACCATCAACAATAACGCCATTCAAACCATCGAAGGTATCCGCGAGAATTTACGCGTGCTGTTGGTTTCCGGTGAGCCACACCCTGGCGAACGCACGTGGCGCAATTTACTGAAATCAGATGCCACAGTCGATCTCGTCCACTTCACCATTTTGCGCCCACCAGAAAAACAAGACGGCACGCCGATCAACCAGCTCTCACTGATTGCCTTTCCAACGCGGGAATTGTTCTCAGTCAAAATCAACGAATTCGACCTGATCATCTTCGACCGCTATAAACGTCGCGGCGTTTTGCCTATCCTCTATTTCGATAACATTGCTCGCTATGTGCAAGAGGGCGGTGCCATTTTGATTGCGGCAGGCCCCGACTATGCAGACAGCACCTCGATCTATCAAACACCGCTCGCTCCCGTTCTGCCCGCCGAACCAATCGGCAGCGTTTTTGAAGACCCTTTCCATCCCAAGGTCACGAAGGAAGGTTTTCGCCATCCAGTCACGAGAAATTTGGAAGGCGCTAAATCCAACCCGCCCAAATGGAGCCGTTGGTTTAGAAGTGTTGATGTTGAAAACCCACGCGGCAATGTGGTGATCGAAGGCGAAGATGGGCGCCCGATCCTTATTTTGAACCGCGAAGAAGAAGGTCGCGTTGCTTTGATGCTATCGGACCATGCATGGCTTTGGGCGCGTGGTTTTGAAGGCGGTGGCCCTCATGTTCAATTGCTGCGTCGCCTTTCTCACTGGTTGATGAAAGAACCAGACCTTGAAGAAGAAGCTCTACGCGGATTTTCCAAGGGCGATGACTTGGTAATCGAACGTCAAACAATGGCCGATCCTAAAGTGGACGATGCAAACACGAGCACTAATCCTACCGTTCAAATAACAACGCCAACAGGCGAAACGATCAACCTTGCCATGCAGGATGTTGACGAAGGACTACGCCAAGGAACGCTTGAAGCCCCCTCGCCCGGTCTTTATGAAATCGTCGATGGAGATCTAAAAACACTTGCCCATATTGGCCCACCAAACCCAAAAGAATTTTTGGATGTAGTGTCGACATCTGAGTTGATAGCGCCGCTTGTCGCTGAAACTGGTGGGCGGGTTATTCGCGCGGCTGATCGTATCCCGCGCGTCTTAGCGCTCAAAGGCGCTAGCGATAACCGCTCCTTGGGCGGGCGTGATTGGCTTGGTTTAAAAATGACCGATGCGTCAATTTTGAAAGGCGTGAACCGTCTGCCACTTTTTGCAGGCCTGCTTGGCCTTGCGCTCTTGCTCGGCGCGTTTGCTACAATGTGGTACCGCGAAGGCCGCTAAAGATCAGCGCACGCCACCACACCGTAGGCACCTTCATCTGTGCCAAAGGCAAGGCTCTTACCATCCTTTGAAAACGCAACTGATGTCACAACACTACCAAGCTCTTTTGCCACAGGTACAAGCGCACCATCTTCGCGAACCAAAGTGACATCACCTTCATAATTACCTGTCAAAATCATGTCTTTTGTGGAGTGCCAACTGAGCTGAGACAAAGCAACGTCAGAGTTTAATGGCCATTGAACAGCACCTTGACCAATGGGACCATCCTTGGTTGCAAAGGGCCAAATCACCACACTATTAGAACCCGAGGTTGCTAAAGCCGTGCCTTTTGGGTTCCAAGACATGGACTTAATACGGGTTGGATAACCGCCCATTCGACCATGTTTTTCATTGTCTGCCCGCCAAACGTGAAGTGCGTTTTCTTGCATGGATGTAACAACGAAATCGCCGCGCGGCGACCATGTTATCGGGCCATGCGCACCAAGCCATTCATATTCATCGGGTGCATCGCGATCTGTGCCGACCCAATAAACGCTCGCGCCATTGTTTCGGCTTGCAGCAAGCTTTCTACCCTTCGGCCCAAAACACAATCCACCGACCGAACCAGAAGCTTGGTATCGACGCTCGATCGTCACGCTTGGTTTTGCAGGGTCTGGCATAACCACAAAAATCTTGCGCCCATCAGCAAAAGCAATCCCACCCCATGAGGAGGTTGCAAGCTGATCAAAGAAACGTCCGAACTGTTCGAAAATTACCGTCTGCGTTCCATCAGGTGCAGTCACAACAACCCGCCCATCATCGCCCGCCGTAACAAGACGATCACCAAGAGAAGCAGCACATAAGATTGCCCCTTCATGGCTTGCAAATTTGTGTTTCTCGCCATTCCCATTCACGAACAAAACCGAGCCGTCGCCAAAGGAAAAACCAAAACCTTGATCAAGCGCATTCACGGCGGTTACATGAACATCGCCATTTTCTAGCCAGCCACTTTTTTCAACCAGCGGTGTTGTTGAACCCCAACTCATGAAGCAACACAGGCCATAAAGCCTGCTTCTAGTTCTTGGGCATTCAAATTACGGCCAATGAAAACAAGACGGCTCTCGCGTTTTTCATCATTGCGCCAAGGCCGCTGGCTATCGCCTTCAATGATCATATGCACGCCTTGAAGGACATAACGGTCATCATCATCCTTGAACGCCAAAATGCCTTTGGTGCGTAAAATGTCAGGGCCGAGCGTATCAACGATGCTATTAACCCACGGAAAGAACACGCTTGGATTGAGCATCTTGTCTGTGCGAAGCGAAACGCTGCCCATATCATTTGCATGGCGACCGTGATGATGGTGCTCGTGGCTATGACCGTGGTCGTGCCCATGATCATGATGGCTATGATCCTCTGTCAAAAAGGACGGTTCAATTTCCAAAATCCGACCAAGATCAAACGCACCACGGTCCAAAATTTTATCAAGCGCAATATCACTTTTTACAGTCCGATGAAGGACAGCATAAGGATTGACCGCACGGACAGACCGCTCAATGTCGGTCAGTTCATCGTCACTCAACAAATCAGTTTTATTGACCAAGATCACATCACCAAAAGCAATCTGCTCGCGCGCTTCAGGCGCATCTTTTAAACGCTCAGCAATGTGTTTGCCATCGACAACGGTGACAACAGCATCAAGATGCGTTTTGGCTCTTACGTCGTCGTCCATAAAGAAGGTTTGTGCAACAGGTGCCGGATCAGCCAACCCTGTTGTCTCGATCAAGATGCCATCAAAGCCACCGACCCGTTTCATCAAGCCATTCAAAATTCGGATTAAATCACCACGAACCGTGCAACACACACAGCCATTGTTCATCTCAAAAATTTCTTCGTCCGTATCAACAACCAAATCATTATCGATACCGATCTCACCAAACTCATTGACGATGACCGCGTATTTCTTGCCGTGGTCTTCAGTCAGTATCCGGTTCAACAAAGTGGTCTTACCCGCCCCCAAATAACCGGTCAAAACTGTAACAGGTACAGTGGCAGGTGATGTTTGTGCGCGCTCATCACTCATCGTGCATTCATATCCTTTTGCTTTCGTCGGCCTTGATATGGCGTGAGAACAGTCAAAACGCAATGGCCATCACATCACCATTACACGATCACTTGTCTAACGACGCTTGTTATTTAGACCAGCATGTTATTTTGACGAAACAGAATAGCGCCCAACCGTGCAACAAATAAGACCGCGACAAGATTCGCCATTAAGCAATTAACCCGATACAACTTGAGCTTTCACGCTAAGATTGGCACAATAATTAGAGGAGATATGAGACGCCCCATTGGGCTTCGAGCGTTTCATCAATTCAGTAAATGAAATCGAGTTCATCAAAAGATCAATCAGCGGGTCGTTTGGAAGAGACCATGCGGCTTGTGCGAGAGCGTGAGGCAAATTCAAAGGTTGAATTTGCCCAGCTAAAACGCGATGCGCTGCTGGCGCTACGTGATGATCTCGCCGATGTCATCAATGACATTCCTTATGATGCCCATTTTTTCGATTTCAGAATTTCTGGCAAGGAACCTGCGCGACTTTGGGTCGATGCGACAACCTTCGTCACTTTAGCGGATGAAACCGGCAATTATCGCATGCTCAAAGAAACCCGAGCAGGCCGCGTGTTGCTTTGTGAAAGTGACGATCGCAAAACTGTCGGGGAAGCAACCGTACACTATATCGCTGAACGATTGGCGGAATGGGAACGATCAAAAACCTCACTCGAACAATCGACAAAACCAAAGCCGAAGCAACCAACCACTTTGATGGATGGCAGCAAGCAGGACGAAAATACTGAAGATTCAGAATTGTTCAAACTTGCTCTAAGTGATGCAAACCACGCTCAAAAAGCAAATGTTATTCAATCTGCGTCACTCGATGAAGTCGACGATTTAGATGCCCCTACTCAAAAATCAAACCGTCGCGAAAAGCCAATTGTTGTGGTTAAACCAAGCCCATTGCGCAACTTCATATGGTTTATTATCGGTACGATAGTGGGCGCACTTGGGCTTTTGATTTATGCATGGAATCGCGAAGCAATCACCAGCTTTGTTATAAACACAATCGATTGGGTAAAGACATTTGTATAACGCGGATGCTGTCTAAAGCACCCGACGAGCAAGCTCTTCGATGCCATTTGACGTGATACCACGTTCGATTTGTTCGCAGCGCCATTTGTTGCGGTCTTCGGCACCATCAACCGCGTCAATTTTATAAAGATTATAACGCCCCGGTTCATGCTTGCCCTCTAATCCGCTGGCAGCAGACGGAACACCGACGACAGGCACATTACCTGTCGGCCCATCCAAATACATAACATTGCGTCGATGCGTGTGCCCGTGCAAAACAAGCTCAGCCCCAGCGCGCGCAATCATTTCATTAAAGGCTTCATAGTCGGTCAGACGTTTATACCAACGGCCTTCTTCAACAAAGGGCGGATGATGGATCATCACAACCCGAAAACAATCTTCTTCTGCAGCGGCCTTCAACAACGTTTCCGCTTTTGAAATTTGCTCCCGCCCCAATCGCCCCGTCGCCATAAACGGTGCGGTTGGCACACCCGTTGAAAGGGCGATGATCTTCACCACACCGCGCTTCCTAACATAGGGAAATTCTATACGGTCAGAAACCGCCTCATCACCAAGGAAATAAGGCCCCCAATGTTTCTTCGCCATCGCCAAAGCACTCGGCACATAGGCGTCATGGTTTCCTGGAATGAGCGACACATGATCGGCAGGCCCGACAGCTTCAAGCCAATCAGCCGCCTGCACAAACTCTCGCTCCAACGCGATGTTCACTACATCTCCTGTTAGCGCTATGTGGTCAGGATTTTGAGCTTTCAAATCCGCCAACAAAAGATCAAGCGACCCAGACGTCATGGACGCTTTGCGGTTTCGGCGATAATTCAAATAGCCAGTAATGCGTTTCGACAACAACTCACCAAAGGTCGGTTGAGGCAGGGGGCCGATATGCGGATCGGAAAAATGGGCGAGGGTAAAAGTCACGGTCGCTGGATTTCGCTCAATATGTCAGGCAAGATGAGGTTATGAAGTCTCTCATCGCACGCATTATGCATTACGTCCACCTCGTCCGCCGTTCGCACACACTTGGCGTGCGGGCAATTGTGCAAAAAGAAGACGGCTCGGTGCTCTTGGTCAAGCACACTTATATTCCCGGTTGGTATTTGCCAGGTGGCGGAATTGAGTGGGGCGAAACCTTTTATCAAGCGCTTGAAAAAGAATTGATGGAAGAAGCAGGCGTAACACTTGATGGTAAAGCCGAAATGCTGGGCATTTATCAAAACCGCCGCGCGTCAAAACGCGATCATGTAGCGCTTTATCACTGCCCTCATTGGCGGCAAGACAACAAGCCCAACTTACCCAACCACGAAATTATTGCTGCAGAATTCTTCCCGTTAGACGAGCTGCCTGATGGCACAACGGACGCCACAAAACGCCGCCTTGCAGAACTGCAGGCAGGCGGCCCGTACAATGAGTATTGGTAGATCTAAAGCTCGTCGCCGCGTTTATTTTCAGCTGGTTCTGATCCCGGTTTAGGCGTTTGAACAAGTAGGAAACGCTCATAAATCCAAGGATGAACATCAACGGCTACCTGCAAGGTTTTTTGCGCAAGAACATGGCGACCTTGATGGAACAAAATCCGCGCTTTCCCAGATAATGCAGCAAAGTGTTTTGGCTCAAGCTCAATGGCTTTGTCTGTATCTTCAAGCGATTGATCAAATTTTTCCTGCAAGAACAAAATATACGCACGTTGATTATAGCCCTCAGAATAATCAGGGGCTTTTTCAACCACCACATTGAGGATTTTCAAAGCACCTTCATAATCATACCAGCGACGACGTTCCATTGCTTGGGCAACCAGATCAGCGACCTCAGAATTTGGCGCGCTATCCATCCAATTACGCCAGATTGAATCAGCCACATATCGGCCACCAGCTTCGCTCTTTGCAGTCTTCAAAATTTTATAAAGGCGTTCGCGTTCAACAAGCTTATCTTTGTGGTGAGCCAAGGCGATTTCTTCCCGCAGCCCCTCAAGTTCTTTAACCCGTTGTTCTTGGATGCTGTTCGGGTTTTCCTGCCGCTCAATCGGTTCAACTTTTTGGGCATGGGCACCAATTGTGAGCGATAGCAAAGCTGCACCAACAATCAACAATCTCGTCAACATCAAACATTCCTCCTCGATTTTGCCAGTTAATCTACCCGATTTTTGCCAGTTTCGGGCATAAAGCTTGATCACACAAGAGTTATCACAGGGCGATTATGCGGGGATAACAAGTCCATTTCTGGCCCTTTGGGAACGATCCCTGTCGGGTTCACCGTCGCATGGCTTTCATAATAGTGCCGTTTGATGTGGTCCATATTGACCGTTCCAGCAACACCATCCACCTGATAAAGCGCCCGTAAATAATTGGAAAGATTAGGATAATCTGCAATGCTTTTAAGGTTGCATTTAAAGTGCCCAACATAGACGGGATCAAACCGCACCAGCGTTGTAAAAAGCCGCCAGTCAGCCTCGGTTAAAACATCACCAGCGAGATAATCTTGCTTACCAAGTAGGTTTTCCACAAAATCCAAGGCGTCAAAAAGCCTCGTTACGGCGTCTTCATAGGCTTGTTGGGTGGTCGCGAAACCAGATTTATAAACGCCATTATTGATGTCGTGATAAACGCGCTCATTCACTGCATCAATTTCACCGCGCATCGAAGCAGGATAAAAGTCGTGCTTAAGGGCTGATAGATCGCGAAAGCCATCATTGATCATGCGAATAATTTCCGACGATTCATTAGAGACAATCGTGCTCGTTTCCTTGTCCCACAACACAGGAACCGTCACACGACCTGTAAATTTAGGGTCCGCTTTCACATAGATATCAGCCATCACTTTCGCACCGAACAAGGGGTCGGGAATTGCGCCTTCGTTATCCGAAAACTCCCAACCTTTATCGCGCATCAAATGATCAACCACAGAAATCGAGATCATCTCCTCTAACCCGAACAACGAGCGAAAAATCATCGCACGGTGCGCCCAAGGGCAGGCATGGGAAACATAAAGATGATAGCGCCCTGCTCCCGCTTTAAAGCCGCCAACACCACTTGGCCCTGCCTTACCATCATGCGTTACCCAGTTTCGAAACGTACTGTCCTTACGCACGAACTTCCCATTCGTCGTTTTGGTGTCGTACCATTCTTCATGCCAAACGCCTTCAACCAACAGCCCCATAATGCGCATTCCCTTTGTCGTTTTGCACTCACTTGCCCTCACTATGACACGATGCACGCGGAACTGAAGTAACCAAACAGACTGTTTACCGCTTTACGACCAAACAGAAGCGTGATAGCAAAGCCGCCACAACACGAGTGGACTGATTTAAATGCCTTTCTTGCGACGACCCTTGCGAAACCGACGCCGATGCACCTTCCCTGCATCCGCTTTCGCATGCTTCCGCAAAGGGTAACAAAAAAGATCACCCCTCCCTTGGAAGCTTCTAACACTTGAATTTTACGGCGCTTCCATGACTTGTTCTTTCTCCATCACACACGAAACCTTTGACCATTTGGCCGCGATTGAAGCCATCCACGAAACGGTATTCGGCCCAGGTCGCTTCGCGCGTACAGCCTTTAGAGTGCGCGAAGGCATTCTTGCTGACCCTGATTTTTGTTTTGTGGCGATTGAAGATGAAACCGTTGCCGGATCGGTCAGATTGACCAAAGTGATAATCGGCGAGGAAGAAGCCTATTTGCTCGGCCCCCTCTGCGTGGCTGATCCAAAACAAGGCGCTGGCATTGGTAAAGCCTTGGTGCAAAAAACCTGCGAAGCTGTCCATGAAAAACATGCGCTTCCCGTCATTTTGGTGGGTGATGCACCTTACTATGCACCGCTCGGTTTTGAACGCGCACCACATAGCATAAAAATGCCCGGCCCTGTTGATTATGCAAGACTGTTGGTCGCATGGCCTGAAGCGCTTTCTAACCGTGAAGGTTATCAAGGCGTCATGCGCGGCGTATCATCTTCAAGCTGATCGGTACTGGTTGCTCGGTTGAAGAGCATGCCATAACGCGGCGCGAATATCATGGCAAAGACTTGCAACAATCCCGCAACAAGCGCGATCATTCCAGCTGCAGAAACACTATTGTCATAGCCAAGCCACCCAAGCCCAAATGCTGCTAGCAGATAGCCCAAAATGCCACTGATGATGGACACGAATGCACTAATCCAAAGCTGCGTTGAAAGCCTGTCAGTCAACATGCGGGCGGTCGCTGCGGGGCAGATGAACATGGCGATCACCAAAATCGAGCCAACCGCTGCGAAAGCTGCAACTGCTGCTAAAGCTGTCATGAACACTAAGGCAATACCGAACTTAGATGAAGAAATACCGAGGCTATCCGCGTGGGCTACATCAAAACTGGTGATCATCAGTTCTTTGTAAAACGCGAGGATAAAGAGGATAACGAGAACCGTCACGCCTAATATTCGCCAAATCGCTTCGGGTAAAGTCGCAAGGGCGGCGGGGTTCCATAGGTCTGAAATACCAAAAGCATCAAGCCAGATCGCGCTTTCAAGATTGCCGTAAAGCGCGTGCTCCACATCAAGATGCACACCACGCGCGCCGCTCTGCTCTAACATCACAACGCCTGCTGCAAACATGGTGGTGAAGATCACACCCATGGCAGCACCCGTCTCAATGCGGCCCGCACGGCGTATCACTTCAATCATCGCAACGGCAAACAGAGCGGCAATCATTGCGCCAAGCATCATCGGCCACGTAGCAGAAACACCCGTCAGCAAGAAGCCTGCAACAATGCCGGGCAACACCACATGACTGATTGTGTCCCCCATCAAAGCTTGCTTGCGAAGAACGAGGAAATTGCCGAGCAACCCGCACGATAAGGCGGCCAGTGTTCCAAGCAGGATGGACGGGAAATCTAGCTGCAAAAACTCAATCATCACGCGCGCCCTCCTCTCGATTTGGAAATCGAAACAGGCGCAAGTTCAGGCGAAAGCGACTGGACCAAATCTTTCGGGAGCACATCATCAATCGGCCTTAAAGACCAGTCATCCAGCATCATCGCTTCGGTTGGATAAGCACGGCGATAAGCATTCCACAAAGCTTGATCACGCGCCATTTTTTGCGCGGCCATTGTGCCTTCATTCGTCGGCGCACCATCTGCCCGCAAATATCCACGCTTGATCAAAAGCCGTCTTGTGAGTGGATCAAAAATCGGCTCACCGCGAGAGACCGCAAGAAGCCCTTGGCGTTCGTGGATCGTGCGCTGAAAGAAGAAATGCTTGAGTGTAGAGCCGAACACCCCGCGACTTGGCGCGACCAGCATGGACACCAAGAACACGGCAAACAACGTGAGCACGATCAAACCACCTGTTGGCAAATCAGCCGCAATTGAGGAGAACGCTGCACCAAAATAAGCACCAATGCCGCCAATCGCAGCAGACACCAACAACATCGGGCCAACCCGATCCGTCCAAAAACGAGCTGCGACAGGCGGGATGATGGTAAGCGCAATCACGAGGACAAGGCCTGCGGTTTTCAAACCAATCACAACGATGGCAAGGAGTAAGAGCAGCAAGAGGCGATCTAAGTTTGCGACCTTCATACCCTGCGCATGGGCAAAGAGCGGATCGAAACAAAGCAGCGAAAACTGTTTAATGCGGGTGATCAAAACCAAACTCACCAAACTTGCCGTCACCGCAATGAGCATCGCATCGGCCCGCAAAAGGCCAGCGGTTGAGCCGAGGATAAAATCAGACAAACCCGCCTGCCCGCCAACATCGAGCGACTGGATAAACGTCAACAAAACAATGCCAAGGGCAAAGAAGGTGGAGAGCACCGTGCCAATTGCCGTATCTTCAGTAAGGCGTGTTCGCCGCGTCATCCATTCAACCGCCAACACCCCAATGCCAGCGCTCAAAGTTGCGCCCAAGAGCAACAACCACAAAGAGCGCCCATCACCAAAGGCCCATGTTCCAAACAGAAAAGCGAGCGCAATACCGGGAAGAGTAGCGTGACTGATAGCGTCACTCACAAGCGCACGTTTTCGAAGCAGGACGAACACACCAATAGCGCCCGCCCCCGCGCCCAAAATGGCGGAGCCGACTAACACCAAGGAGGTGTTGTATCCTGCTTGCAAACTAAGGGCTAAAAACAGAGCTGAAAGGAACTCGCTCATAAAGCCGTCCTTTCCTCAAACGCTAAAGATGCGGTGTTACTGCCGCACCACCAATTGGGCCTTCTTGGTGAATGCTCAACCGACCTGAATAGGTTTTACGAACCGCATCATCGCTCATCACATCCTCAATTGGACCGCTTGCGACGACTTGCTTGTTGAGCAGCAAAACATCATCAAACATGGTGCGCACAGTATCAAGATCATGGTGCACGACGACGACGCACTTACCATCGGCTGCGAGCTTTTTGAGCGTGCGTAAAATAATGGTTTCGGTCGCCGCATCAACGCCCGCAAAAGGTTCGTCCATCAAATAGACATCCGCCTCTTGCGCCAAAGCGCGCGCCATGAAAACACGTTGTTGTTGTCCGCCGGATAGTTGACCAATTTGGCGTTTTTCAAAGGCGCCCATATCAACCATCTCAAGACATTTGCGCGCTTTCGCCCGTTCTTTGCGGCCAGGCCAACGCAAGAAACCGAGTGTCCCGTATAGGCCCATCATCACCACATCAAGGGCAGATGCTGGAAAGTCCCAATCAACAGCAGCACGTTGAGGCATATAGGCGACCTTGGCGCGTGCTTGAGCGAGGCTTTGATTGGACACTTTAGTCTGGCCTGTCACCGATGGGATGAGACCAAGTGCTGCTTTCAGTAATGTTGATTTACCAGCACCATTCGGCCCAACGATTGCGGTAATCACACCAGATCGGGCAGCAAATGAAATATCCCATAAAACGGGCTTACGATCATAGGCAACTGTGAGGTCTGATACAGAAAATGCATCATCCACGGCGTTAGCGGCGCTTTCGCGTGATCCATCAAAAACAGTCTTAAGAGCAGTGTTAGACATAAATACTTCCTAGCTCGATGGTGTCAGTTGGCCGGTGATGCCACGATCAGGTGCTACGCCACCCAGCGCCCGTGTAATCGTTGTCGCATTGTGGTCAATCATGCCCAGATATGTGCCTTCAAAGGTTCCATCAACACCCATCGCGTCAGAGTAAAGCGTGCCGCCAATAGCCACTTTGTGACCTTGTGCTGCAGCGCCTTCTATCAAGGCTTTGATGTTTTGTTTAGAGACAGAACTTTCAACGAACACGGCTTCGATTTTGCGATCAACCAAAGTTTTTACCATGCTCTCAATGCGGTTGAGGCCCGCTTCGCTGTCTGTTGAAAGGCCCTGAATGCCAATCACTTCAACATTAAATGCGCGACCAAAATAGCTGAATGCATCATGGGCGGTAATCAGCACGCGCTTTTCATCTGGCACTGTTTTCATCATTGTAGAAACAGAACCTGCAAAGCGCGTAATATCTGAACCCAGCGCTTTGGCGCGTTTTTCAAAACCTACTGTGTGATTGGGTGCCGCCTTGATCAAAGCATCACGCACAATCGCAACGGTCTTTTGCCAAAGGCTTGGATCCATCCACACATGCGGATCATAGCGACCTGAAAACCCTTCGGCTTCAATTAGATCATCTGCTGGCAATTCATCGGAGACCAAAACCACATGCTTGCGTTTGCTCAACTTGTGCAACAGCTCATCAAGCTGCGCTTCAAGGTGCAAACCATTGGCGAAAATAATATCAGCGCTGGCAAGAAGACTAACGTCGCTGCGGGTCTGGCGATAGGAATGCGGATCAACGCCTGATCCCATCAACGTAGTGACTTCAACATCTTCCCCACCCACAGTCGTCACAATATCAGCAACCATGCCAACAGTGACTACTGCTTTAATCGGCGCTGCAAATGCGTTGGATGAGAATGTAGCAACAGCAAAAACAAGGCTGATCAACAACCCGACTTTACGGACAACAGAGGAAAAAATCTGCATACTCAACTTTCGCTATTGCAACTCATTCGCAAATATAATGCGAATAATTCGCAATAGCAAGAAAATACAGTCAAACATCCAACGAATGTGAAATTGGTCCTAAATGCAGAAATATGGATTAAGCAATTGATTTAATAGCATTTATCAGTCTGTCATCGCCCCAAAACAACTCATCACCTTCGATCACAAATGCGGGAGCACCGAATATGCCCTTTAATTCCGCCTCCGCCGTTTGTTGCTTCAATCGCTCTTTATTCTCAGAAAAAAGCGCTTTTTCAAACATGCTATCTGCATCTTGTCCAAGATCTGTGAGAAGCGAACGAAGCACATCGTCATCACCAATATCGCGCCCTTCTCCAAACTGCGTCTTGAAAACAGCCTTCGCAAATTCAACACCCCAAGGTTGATCCAGAGCCACAAGACCCAGCCTATTTGCGGTTATGCTTCGCGCAGGAAAAGACGGCGGCATTTTAAATGGCAATCCACGGTCATTACATAGACGTTGCATGTCTTGAACCATGTACCGGCCCTTTGCCGGATAAATATTGAAGGGTGAATTTGCCCAGCCTTGCTTTGCAAAAATGGGCCCTAGAAGAAATGGTTTCCAACACACATCGACATCAAAATCTGTTGCCAGTTCTTCAATTCGCATGGCTGTCAAATAAGAATAGGTCGAGGCAAAATCGAACCAAAATTCAATAGACGACCTCATGCAGACGCGCTTTCCTCGTCCTCGAAATAATCAGCGAACGCGGGTTTTGAAAGCGACAATACGCTGAGTGTCGCGCGCCGTGCTTCACTTGGATTGCGCGCTTTGATCGCATCAACAATTCGTCTGTGTTTTTCAAGCGCCAAAGGCGGATCGGTGCGTGGTGCTTGTTGTGCCAGCGCCATACGCGCCATGATGGAAGCATCAAACAAAGGACCAAACCGCTCAAAAACCCAATTACCACACGCACCCAATATCGCGCGGTGAAGCGCGATGTCGGCCGCCATGCGTTGTTCTGGTGTTACGGCTTTATCTGGATGCACAGTATCGGCAAGCTTTTCAAAAGCTGTACCTATCTGAGCAACCTGTTCCGCCGTCGCCCTTGCTGCTGCCATCGCCGCAACTTCAGGTTCGATCAACCAACGTGCTTCACGTAGCGATTCATAAAGATCCGCATTCAAGTCATGTTCCAAAAGCGCTTTCAGCACCAATGGATTAAACCGATCCCACTGCTCCACAGGCTGCACTCTCGCGCCCACTCGTGGTCTGGTTTGGATCATGCCAAAACCGATAAGATCTTGAATAACTTCGCGAATAACCGTTCGGCTCATGCCAAATTCGACGACCAACTCTTGCTCTGTCGGCATCAGACCGCCAACAGCTATATCACCACGCGCAATACGCGTCAGCAATTCAGCAACAACAGGCTCACGCGTGCGACGCTTGCCTTTACTGATAATAGGTTCATTTGATAAAAGTGGATCGTTGATCATCTATTGTCTCCGCATCGACAGTATAGTGCCAATGGCGGCTGAGACAATTGGTTCATAGTAGAATATTACGAATTTGCGTAAACAGCAGATTGAATATCCTCGTCCTCATTGAAAAAGCCACTAGGGTCAACTTCAGGAAGATGGACTTTAGCAAGGTTTCGCAAATACACTTTGTCGACCTTCTTACACATGCCTTCAACCGTGAATTTCTGCTTCACAACTTGGCGAAGGCTACCTGCCAGGTCACTGGCCTTTTCTGGCCGCGATAGGCGATCCAGCATAGCAGTCGCAAAAAGGTTGGCATCACCGGGCGGCAAAAGATAATGGCCATAAGAACCATAAATTTCAGGAATGCCGCCAACACTGGTTGCAAGGGTCGGCACGCGCGCGCCCAATGCCTCAACAACAATATAAGGTAGCGCTTCTGCCCGTGACGGCACCACCAAATTGTGCGTACGTTTAAACACATCACGAATTGGCATTGGTGGCAAAAACTGGATGCGATCCGTTAATTCACGCCGTTTCACGTCTTCTTTATAGCGAGGCAAATCTTCACCCTCACCAATCATGAGAGCATGAACAGGTTGCTGAGAACGCGCATTAGCAATCTCGATTGCATCAATAAATAGATCTGCACCTTTCAAATCTCGCATGTGTCCTGCGTAGACAAAATCCACAGCACGCTTTGATGGCTTAACCACAGCGAATTCATCAGCGGCAAGGCCATTATAAGCGATTGACCACGGCTGGCGCAGCTTACCAATTTTGCGGCTGTAGGTTTCCACCTCATAGCCTGCAACAAAAATAAATTCATTCGTGAAGCGCTCCATTAAGCGCTCAACACCGAAGTAGATTTGCCCCGTCAAAGATCGTTGGGAATAATGAAGGCTGCCACCATGAGGCGAATAGATCGTCACCAATTTAGGTTCGCCAGCTCGTTTACGATCTCGGTTTATGAAACTTGCAGCAATACGCCCGTAGACGCCGCCTTTTGCACCATGGCAGTGAAGCACATCAACGTTGATTGTTTTCAAAAGGCCATGAACCGTTTTCGTAACGGTTATATCTTTCAACGAAACATTGCGACCCATAGGAAGCTTTATCGCCCCTAATGTCATGTAGGGCTTCAATTCTTCCAAACGTTCTTCTTCAAAAGCGCCAACTGTCGATGAATCGTAGATCAAACCAACATGATGACCTTCATCGGACTGATGTTTTACCAAGTCTGAAATATGCTTAAAAATGCCACCAACAATTGATCGAACACAATGGATGATCACCAAAGGGCGTTCTAACTCGGGGAGCGAACCGGGCGACTTATTCGGCTGGAACATAATGAAAAACCTGTTGAATCCTAAACAGCAGAATAATCTACGTAGGTTAATACTTCATGGGCACCCGACATTTACAAGAGAAATTTTTTCTATGGTAAACAATAGGTTAAGTGGGTATTTACTCCTCTCTCCAATCTTCTAATCCTGAACATTGAAACCATTCATTCACCATATAAATCGATAGAACGCTCAATTTGCTGTTTCTTATGCGGCCCTGCGGCCATCGTTAGGATTTGTTAGCCCTTCGGTGGTGATCTCTGGGATACGAGGGAAATGCATTCAGTATTATGAGGTGGTTATGGCTGGCCCGATTTGGCAACTCATCGATTCCAGTGCGATTGGTGGCATTGAGCGACACATTGAAATGTTGGCGCGCGGTCTTCGTCGTCTCGATATCGATTGTGAAGTGATCCTGTTTGCAAGTTATGGACACAACCCTTGGTTTGATCAGCTGAAAGCTGCACAGATTCCATTCAGAGTTTTAAAAGGCACGATTGGTGATCTTGTAAAGAACCTCAAAATGTCCAACCCTTCGCTTGTTCATACCCATGGCTACAAAGCAGGTATTTTGGGGCGCGCGACTTGTCGGTTGACAAAGACGCCGGTTGTTTCAACTTTTCATTCTGGTGAGCGCGGCCAATTCCCAGTTTCAGTGTATCAAACGCTGGATGAAATGAGTTCGTTCCTCGCTCCAGCAATTGCTGTCAGCGAACCAATCCGCGACCGTTTGCCAAAATCAACAGAGCTGGTTCATAACTTCATTGATATGCCAGAAAAAGCAACCGACCCCACCCGCAATCGACTTCGGGCAGGCTTTGTCGGTCGGTTCAGCCATGAAAAGGCGCCTGATAATTTTTGCGCACTATCGGAAATGCTACGTGTTGCGCCTGCTTTCCAAAATGTTGAGTGGCACGCCTATGGTGATGGACCAATGTTTGAAGAAATCAAACAACGATCCGAAGCCGATATCAATCTACATGGTCTTAAAATAGACATGACCAATATATGGCCAACACTTGACCTCTTAGTTTTGCCATCGCGAGCCGAGGGACTGCCGCTTGCAGTACTTGAAGCCATGTCGCACGGCATTCCAGTGGTCGCGCCAAAACTTGGCGCATTGCCAGATGTTATAACGCACGGTGTAAATGGGTGGTTGTTTGAGCCTAATCAGCTTGATGAAGCAGCAGACTACATGATGGAATGGGCAGAAATGACGGCAGAAAAACGCCAAGTCATGTTTGACAATTGTCGTGCTCATATTGCTGAGAATTTCTCTGTTCAAGCACGCCTTAAAACCATGATCGATATTTATCAGCGATCAGGCTTTAAAGAAAAAATAGCCGCTTAGAAAAGTTCAGTTTTTCGCGAAGATCGACAATTGACCTAAGCGCTTTTCTCAAGCGCTAAGATCGTCCAATCATCGTCGGGTTCAGGCCCGACTGCAGCCCTTACTTTAGTGAGTAATTCTTCCATGCCTCTTTCAAAGGGGCTTGGTAGGCTTTCCATCAATGCATTCGACATCCACTCTGGCAGTTCTTCACCTGCTGACAAGCTCATTGGATCAAGCCCATCTGTAAATGACACCAATCGCTCCCCTTCTTTTAGGGAAAACTTCCGACAATCATAATCCACATTGGGGGCGAACCCTAGCAGTGGCCCTGTCACATCAATCTGCTCGATACCATCTTTTCGAACCACAACAGGGTTTGGATGACCGGCGGAAGAAACTTCCACCTCACCATTTTCCTTTAGATCAAGCACCAGCATCGTTGAAATCAGCTGCCCCAAAGTCAAATCGGCAAACAAAGCGTTTGAGAGTTCACGCAAGAACAAGTTTGGTGCAACATCGCGGCGTTGCGAATGAATAGCGCGGGCAATCGCCGCTAAAGCGATGGCCGCCGAATGAGCACCCAAACCATGCCCCATAACATCCATCAAAACCACACGGTCACGGTCACTGCTGGTTAGGTGCAGCATCGCATCACCACTGCCAAGGTCAGCAACATTGGTATGGTGGCCAAGTGCAAATCCGCCAACTTTTTCAGGAATTTTCAACGTCAAAAGTTTTGCAGCCGCTGCACCGAAATGGCGAAAATGCGAAGTACGACGGCGTTCTGCTCGCCGCAACGCTAAACGAATATGCCCTTCAAGATCTTGTTTTGAAACAGGTTTTTGCAAAGCTGCCTCAACACCGATCTCAAGCATCTCTTGCTTAAGCGTAACATTGTTGTCGCCTGTAATCATAATCACAGGCACAGGCAGACGATGGGGATCTGTCTCCATTGTCTCTGCTAAAATGCGCCCTGTGCCATCGGTCAGATGATAATCTGCAACAACAATATCGATCGTCGTATGTTCAAGGGTCGCCAAGGCTTCTTCAATGGTGTCGACGATAATCGTGCGATAAGTCGGATAAAGACCAAGCGCATACATCTCTGCGAGAACCTGCTCATCTTCAACAATCAAGACTGTTGGTTGTCGTTTCGACAGGCGACGCCATGCGATAAAATGGTTCGGCGGACCGGGTTGATAAACAATATCATCGGCAAAATCGCGAACTAGCTCAATCCCGCGGCCAGAAGCAACCAGTGCGGTATTCAGCCCTTTAACTTCCTGTAATTCAGGTGCAAAAACACCAAATTTATCGTCAAAATTCTCAAAAGACGACCCATTATCGATTATCTCGATGCCGATCTCTGCGCCACGAATGCGCACTCGAAATTCAAGTTCCGTCGGTGGTGTGGTTGCATGCTCAATTGTGTTTACAGCAATCTCAGAGACAATCAGCTGGAGGTCACCAACCAACTCATCAGACATTCTAATTTCACTAAGCGCGCGACGCATAGAGCGTCTCACCAATGAAATGTCCTTTAGTGTTGCAGGACATTTTTCATTAAATAATTGCATTGTTTGGTCTCGACACGTTTTGCCTTAAGCAGCCTTTTTGATACCAAGGGTGTTTTGAACACCACACGCAACTGAGTAACCAGCGGCCCAAATAGAACGCTTGCTTGGGTTCTTAGAAATCGCTTCAAAATAATGTCGAAGACTGTCCCAACCGCGTCCGCGCTCATAATCATATTCCGCTCGTGCGACGGCTAAATTTGCTTCTGCAAGACGAACAGCTTTGATCATTTCAGGCTCTGTACGCGCTCTATAACGGTCTATAATGAAGTCGATTGCATCTATTCGATTTTGACGATTTTGCGTAATTGAGCCAGGGCGCATGAGATAATGCATACCGATTTCAGGCGAAACGCCAACCTCACCCATGCCTGCAAGCTTCATCCACATGTCCCAATCGGTTGCAGATTGCAAATCCGTCGCAAAACCGTTTGCATTTTGCAAAGATTCGCGTTTTGCAACCACAGTTGCAGTCCCAACAATATTATGTTGCAACAAAACAGCTTCAGGATGATCAATTGCTTCATAGCCCGTTTGGTCAGGCTTTAAAAAATTACGGCCCCAATAATCGAACGATGATCCAGATAAAGGTTCACCAGGACGAAAATGCGCGTAGTCAGTAAACGATAAACTCGCATTTGGATGGGCATCATGGAAGGCCAATTGACGCGCAAGTTTTCCTTCAGTCCACAGATCATCTGCATCCAAAAATGCAATTAAATCAGAGTTTGCCTGCTCAATTGCGTGGTTGCGCGCACGACCGGGACCAATGCCATCTGTTTGTAATACAACGAAGTTTTCATCGTTCTTCTGGCATTCAGCTAAATACTCATGCGATCCATCTGTCGATCCGTCATCAACGATAATAATTTCTACATTATCAAGTTTCTGCAGATAAATCGTTGGAATGGACTGTTTCAAATAGTCCACGCAATCGCGCGTTGGAATTACCACACTACAAATCGGTTTTGTCATCTCTGTCCCCTAAACCTACCGGACAAACAGCATTTTTTTGAGCTGTTTTGAAATTGTTGGCATCAACTTTGCTCTACCCACGTGAGCATGAGCCTGTTGATTGGGTTCACCATGACGGAAATGGACTAACATCAAATGAAGACAATCGGTTATATTTTGGGCCAATTCCCAGTTTTATCGCAGACGTTCGTCGGCAATGAATTGAGAGCTATGCAAGAGCGTGGGCACAAAATCGTTCCGATCGTGTTGAAACGAACAATTGGGCCTGCCAATCCGCAAGACCTTTTGACGGCTGTCCACTCAACATTTTTGGAAAACGTTCCAAGTCAACGCGCCGTTGATGAGTTCAAACGTCCTGGCATTGGGGCTGTGCGGTCCATGTCATACCTTTTGAACCAACAGTCTTTGCCCCGTTATTCTTTGTTGGGCAACGCACTGAAGATTGTAGCAATTGCCCGTCAGCATGGCTGCGATCACCTCCATGCTCATTTTGCAGGTGGTGCTGCTAGCCACGCCATTGTCGCGGCTAGATGGATGGGTGCCACTGTCTCATTCACAAGTCACGGAACTGACGTTAATCGCGACCGTGAAGATTTAGAACTTAAACTTCAAAAAGCTGATCTTTCAATCGGCGTGTGCAACGACATGGTCGAAGAATTTGCCATGATTGGCCCAGCATCGCAGTTGGCAATGGTTCCTTGTGGCACCAGCACAGAACAATTCCGTCCAGCAGAAACGCTGAAAACCAACGGCCGGTTGTTATATTTGGGCCGACTATCAGCTTCAAAAGGCGTCGAAGATCTTATTGAAGCGGCTTACCGACTTGGCGATCACTGTGCAGACATCGATATTGTTGGTGATGGACCGCTAGCCCACCCGCTGAAAAAACGTGCGAAAGATTATGGTCTTCTTGACACGAAAATTCGCTTTTTGGGCGCAAAATCACCTGATTGGATTGCACGAGAAGCCCCGTTCTATCAAGGCGCTGTCCTTCCATTCAAGCAAGCAGCAGATGGCCAGAAAGATACGGGTCCCCTGGTTGTGAAAGAAGCAATGGCAATGGGCCTTCCAGTGCTCTCAACTCGTTTCATGGGCATAAAAGACACAATCTCCGAAGGCACTGGGCTTCTTGTTGAACCTGGGAATATTCGTCAGCTCTCCGAAGCGATGAAGCAATTATCTGTCCTTAATGAAATAGAACGTATTGAACTTGGAAAGCGGGCACGCAATCGCATCCAACAACATTTCACTATTGAAAGCCAAGCCAGAACTCTTTCTGGCCTGATTGAGACACTTGGCACGGTTCATGCTGAGGAAGATTACGTCAAGAATGACGAAGATCACGTCGTCCAGAAAGACGATGTACCCAGAAGGGCATACAAGAATGCTTAGACTACTCAATAAACTGCCAGCTGGTTGGCCATACGTTGCGAGCATTGTCGTGACAAAAGGCTTCAGCATCATCTCTATACCTTTGCTTGCGAATTTTATCGCACCTTCCGAGTTTAGTCGCCTCGACGTGGCTGCAAGCTTTATTGAGTTTTTAGGTCTCGTATTTGCGATGGGCCTCGCCGACACATTGATCCGTTTCACCTCGCTTGAGAAAGACACGGGTCAAAGAAATACTGTCGCTTCAGAAATTATCGGTACAGCTCTCCTACTTGCATTAGCGCTGGGTATCGCGGTTCAGTTTTTGGTGCCTGCATTCTTGAACTCATTGCCAATCGTGTTCGAAGAAGGTGCCATTCGTGCAGGCTTCTTTGCAGCGACCCTTTCTGGCTTGATCGCTTTGCCGCTTGCGTGGGTGCGCCTCAAAGACCAACCCTTGATGTTTTTGCTCTACACAGGAACGCGCGGCGTTCTTCAAGCAGTCACAACCATCGGTGCTGCATGGGCAGGATATGGGATCGAAGCAATCCTTTACACAAATGCCGCCGTAGATATTCTCATTTCGATCGTGGTTTTGACCATTATGATCAAAGAAACCGGCGTTACATTCAAAGTGGCAGCTTTCAAGCGGACGTGTGTTTATGGTTTGCCTTTGCTTGGTGGCGCTTTAGCAATGTTCGTGCTTGGCGCCCTTGATCGTTGGTTCCTTGTTGGCCACGTTCCAGCCCATGACCTTGCCCATTATGCAGTGGCTACCAAGCTTGCATTGGCAGCGCCTCTTTTGATGCAACCATTTTTATTGTGGTGGAACCCGCAGCGCTTCCGCGTTTTAGAAGAACCAAACGGCCTACAACGCTCTGCTGAAACTATCGGCATGGGCTTCACGGTCCTTTTAGTCAGCGCAACGATCATCAGCTTAATCGGCCCTCTTTTCATTCACTGGACAATGCCAGCGGAATACATGCACGCAACGCTTTATCTGCCTTGGCTCATCGGCATCGCCGTTCTGCATGAAAGCAACACGCTTTTGAATGTTGGCGTTTACCGCAAGAAGCACGCTTTCTTGGTGCTCTTGATCAACGGCACATGTGCAGCTGTTGCTCTAACTGGCTACTGGTTGTTCGTTCCAGACTATGGCATCGTCGGCGCGATCGCAGCGACAATTGCAGCACAAGCACTGCGTTTGGTTTTGTTCGTCACCATCGGTCATCACTCAGCACCAATCCCATATCCGTTCCTTCGTACCGGGATATTGGCAATCATGACAACGACATTTATTTGGTTCTCGCCAAGTGTCCTTTCAAGCATTGCTGTTATTGGTTGGGCAATCACTGGCGTCGTTTTATTAGCCATCACAGCAGTAATGCTCGGCCTTATCCGCGTAAACTTACCGCGTCCAGGATATGCACCAAAACAATTTGATGCCGCTGAAAAACCGTCTGGAGAAGCTGCAGAATGAGCACGCTATACGACCAGATCCCATTTGGTAGCAAACTTGCTGAACCGCGTGATTTAAACACGCGGAAACATCGTCATATGTTGCTGGCAGTTGCCTGCAGTTTATTGGCAGCTGTTGTTTGGTTTATTCCACTGGGCGTGCCAGCATTCGTAAAGCCATTTCTAACGGTCGTCATTGCATTCTTGCCTTTCGCTGGCATCCTCATTTTCCGGTTTGCTTTCTTTACGTGTCTGTTGTTTGTGGGCTTTGCATTCTTCCGTTTTCACGAAGTCTACCCACCCATCAGACCGTTGCGCGTTCCTCTTTTACTCTCTCTCGCAGTGCTTGGCGTGCTTTGTTACAATCTATTCCTCAGCCGCAAAATCAGAGTTTATTGGGAACATGAGCTAACACCATTCGCACTCTTTGCAGGCTGGTCATTGCTCGGCATGTTCTTTGCCACAAACTTTGGTGCATCTAAGCAATTCTTCCTCGATACCTATGTGAAAATCATCATCATGACTTTCGCAATTGCATGGAGCATCCGTGAACCAAAGCAATTCATGGCTGCGATCAAGTTCTTCGTTGTTGCTGGTGTTATTGTTGGCGTTGTTGCCGTCTATAACAAACTCATGGGTATCGGCCTTGTAGAAGGCTCACGGGTTACCATTGCACGTCACTTGCGCTCGCCACTGGGTGACCCAAATGACTTGTCTCTGCGTCTCTTATTCCCGCTGTCCTTCGCCCTTTCGCTCATCATGGTGCCAAAATCTTATTTGCTAAAATTCTTTGGTGGGTTCGCTTCTTTGACAATGATCTGGGCGATTGTTGCAACACAAAGCCGCGGTGGCTTACTTGGGCTTTTGGCCGTTTTGGGCGTTATCGGCGAACGTTACATCAAATCCAAAGTTATTCTAGGCGGCATTGGCGGCATCGCAGCCATCGGTCTTTTCGCAATGATGGGCATTAACAACCGGAAATCTGGTGGTGCTGCGGAAGAAGGCGTTGATGCCTCTGCACAAGCCCGTCTTGATACATGGGACACAGCTTGGAATATGGCCGTCAACAACCCAATCTTTGGTGTTGGTTGGCAGAACTTTTATTCCAACTATTTCGTTTATCTTCGCGTTAACGGCGACGGCAAGCCACACGTGGTGCACTCAACTTGGTTTGGTGCTCTTTCAGAAAACGGATTTATCGCGTTCTTCTTCCTCCTTTGCATGATCTTCCTCATGACGTGGCGCTTGCTCAAAATGTACAAGCTTTACACCTATCGTCGTGCTGACGAGAGTATCCGTACAGCCACATTGGCCGTCCTTGCAGGTCTCGCAGGTTTCTGCGTATCCGGCACGTTTTTGACGCAGGCACATACATGGTCCCTCTACCTCTTGTTAGCCCTTTGCGTTGCCCTGTCGAAATACAGCCGCACCTTCATTATTGAAACACAAGAAAAAGCAGACGACGGCTACTACGACAGACCACCGCCAGCAGAAGTTAGCATCAGCTCACGCGCGAAGAATTTGTGGGAAAAATCAAACCAACACTTGGAACGGGTTCGTTGGGATCCAGACCTCGATATTGGCTCGAAAGCTAGGAGACAGAAATGAGTTTAGCTCTCTCATTCAGACAATGGGTGAAAGCTGGCGACACGCCGCTTGCCAAATTGATTTATAAAACTGGTTGGGCTGTGCGTCGTGCATCCATGCCAAGTATCCCAGCAATTCACAAACCTCTCTATATGCTACATTGCGGCGTCCGCGACGGCATCAATACCGTCGTCATGGCCCTATGGTTCAAGCCGCTATTTTTGTCTCAAATGACAAAGCCCGCGAAAGAGCTGCACCTGTTTGGCAAAGGCATGCCTTACATGGCTGGCCCGCTTAAACTCAGCATGGGTGAGCGTTGCCGCCTTTCAACACAATGCTCACTATTGGCGCGCGTCAATGGCGACAAGCAACCAGAACTTATCATTGGCAACAATGTCGGCATTGGCTGGCAAACGCATATTGCTGTGGGCAGCAAAATTGTCCTTGAAGACGATGTGCGCATGGGCGGGCGCAATCTTTTATCTGGCTTCCCAGGTCATCCACTTGATCCTGTCGCAAGAGCGCGTGGTGATGCAGATACCGACGATCAAGTCGGCGACATCATCATCGAAGAAGGCGCATGGCTTGGCATGGGTGTTGCCGTAACAGCAGGCGTCACGATCGGTCGCGGTACTGTGGTTGCAACAAACTCAGTCGTCACCAAAGACCTGCCTGCGAACGTATTGGCTGGTGGTGTCCCTGCCCGCGTTATTCGCCCGCTATTTCCAAACGAAACAAAAGCCGAATTGGCAGACCAAAAGGAAGAAAAATAATGATCCATGATATGGTCGTATTCGGTGAAGATTGGGGACGTCACCCAAGTTCAACTCAGCACCTTGTCCGTCGCCTCTCTGGCGATCGTAGTGTGCTTTGGGTCAACTCAATTGGCATGCGTCGTCCACGTTTAAACCGTGAAGACATGCACCGTTTGTTTGAAAAAGCGAACTCGATGTTTAGTAAGCGCGTTCAAGAACCTGTTCTTGAAAACCGCAATGTTGTGCCTGACAATATGCGCGTGCTTTCTCCCGTTGCGATCCCATGGCCGGGCAATCCCGCAGCATCAGCCTTTAACCGCATTGCCTTGGGCCGCCAAATTCGTCGTGAGATGAATGTTGAAAATATCAAAAAGCCGTTGCTTTGGTGCTCACTTCCAACAGCAGAAGTCGCATGTAATACGCTCGATGAACGCAGTGTCATTTATTATTGCGGCGATGATTTTGGTGCTTGGCAAGGTGTTGATCACAAGCCTGTTTTAGAAGCTGAAAAACGTCTTGTAGAACGCGCTGACCTCGTGATCGCATCGTCAGATCACCTCCTTGAGAAATTCCCTCGCGAGAAGACGATTTTGATCGAACATGGTGTTGACCATGACATCTTCGGCACACCAGCCCCTCGCCCACATGACATGCCAGATGATAGACCTGTTGCAGGCTTCTTTGGCACTATTGGCGACCGTATCCACGTTGATGCAATAGCAGATGCTGCGGAGAAAATGCCGCATTGGTATTTCGTGATGATCGGCCCCGTTCAAACAGATTGCTCACGCCTTCAGGCTTGCTCAAATGTTATCTTCTTAGGCGAACGCGATCACAGCGTTCTTGCAGGCTATGTCCAAAATTGGGATGTCTCTTTGCTACCCTTCCGCCAAGGGCCAGACATGGATGCCAGCAACCCGCTAAAACTACGCGAATATTTCGCAGCAGGTACGCCAATTGCCTCCACTCGTTTCAAAGCGTTGAAGCGTTATGAGCAATTGGTTCGCGTTGCAGAAGATGATGTCGACTTTCCAAAAGCGATCGAAATGGCTCTTCACGACAAGAAGCATAATCATCTTCGCCGCGAATTTGTCGCTGGTGAAAGCTGGGATGCACAAGCTGCAAAAATTGAGAGCGTTATTGCTACACTATGAGAAAACAAGCATCATCAATCATAGCTGCCGCTCTTGTGACACTGTCTGCAACGACAGTGTTTGCTGGCGAAGTATTCCATAAATTCAGAAGCGGCAGTCTACCAATTCGTGCGGGTTCCGTTCTGAAAACGGAAGCCTCACGTGAAGGCGTGATCGTGATCCGTGGTAACGTATTAGGTGATGAAAACGTCACAATCGCTTTACGCATTGATGATGCAAAGTCTCGCAATTATTCAAGCCGCTACAATATGGGCCGCACACTTCCGCCTGGCCCATTTTCAATACGACTTCCACTCACGGGTCTGAAGACCACGGGTAAACGACCGATAGATGTGAATAGCATCCATAACATCATTCTTTTTGAGCCAACAGACACGGACCGTACTGTTATTGAACATTACGCCATCGAAGAAGCAATCACATTGCCTGACAATGCAGTCGGTTTCAGTTTTGGCAAAAGCGATAGTCCGGTTTTTGAAGGCTTTAAAAGAGTTTCAGCCTCAAGCTCCATGCTCGGCGGCAAAAACCTGCTCGAAATACTCCGGCCTGGCTCCGATCCTCTGCTTTCAAGTGGGGTCAACGGTGTAGAGCGGATCACGCTTCCCGCACCAAGTGGCAAACAACGCCTAACAATTTGGACAGAAGAGACCAGTGCATGGCAAGAGCTTCGCGGCTTCACCAATCGACGCATTAAAGTGAATGGCAAGATCGTTCGTCACGAGACATACACGCCGCGCGAATGGAACCAAACAATTTATATGTCTGGACGCGATCGTGAAGTGGGAAAAGACAACGATATTTGGAACATGTACGGCAAACACCGCGGAGGACGCTTAAGCTTCGACGTTGATGTTGGCAAAGACAATAAAATTGATATCGAATTTGCAGGAGCAGGAAGAAACGCCCTTTATATTTCTGCTGCATTGATTGAAAAACCAGATTCAAAAGCACTAGCCGCTATCGAGCAACGCCGTAAAACTTGGTTCAACAACAAGTGGAAAGTTGATCCGACAATTGGTGAGCTACAAACTGCGGACCGCGACATCAACTTGAACAAAATTGTTCGTTTCAAGCCGCTCGAACTCGCAATGACAAACGAAACAGGCACAAGCCTTTCCTTGTCAGTTAGTAGCGCGCAAGAAGCTTCAGCACCAACATTCAAAATTTCTTGGGAAAATAACAGTCTTGAAGGGATGATCGATCCAATGGTTTGGGCCGGTCAACGCCGATTGGAACGGATTAGAACAGGTGGCAATCTTTTCACCCCGCGTTCGACCCAACTCAGATCGGATGTTGAAACCTTCCCGCTTTACGCCAATACACCGCGTCGTTATTCATTTTGGTTGCAACCAACCGACATGCTTCCAGTAGGAACACATAAAGGCGTTTTGACCGTAAAATCTGGCACGCGTGTTCAAGAGCTACCGCTTTCTTTGATCGTTCCGCCAATTACGCTACCAAAAGTAGCCTCTGATGCAGGTTTTTATATGTTGCATGCGCCACATTTAAGCTGGCATCGCGATTTGGCAAAAGATAACGCAGAACAAAATGCTTGCGACCTTGCCTTCCTCTCAAAGTTTGGCATTCGAGGAAATTCTCCCTCTCTGCACATCCCTCACATCAATGGTAAGCCCGCTTTTATTCGCGATACGCAACAAGCTTTGCAAAATGCAACGAGTTCGCCTTGGCTTGCCTATAATGCATCGTTTGGCCTGTATCATCAGCTCGGTATCGAAAAAGGCGCACAAGCAATGGCGCGCGCTTTAAAAGCCTTAAAAGAGAACGGCCTGCCCGCTCCCGTTTGGAGCATGGCGGACGAACCAGGCAACGCAGCATCTCAATCAGCACGCGACATGCCTCAATGGGTCGCCGCCGTTAAAAAGGCTGCTCCTGAGGCAAAATTAGCAGGACACTTAAACAACCCGAAGGATTATGAGTATCTCCATTTCTTCGACGTTGCGATTATCAACCAAGGCTTTGGTATCGATAAAAAAGACATTAAGTGGTTGAAAAAACGCAATATTAAGCCTTGGCTATACAATACAGGCCAACCACGCCTAACAGCAGGTCTTTGGCTTTGGACAACGGGTGCGGATAGATATTTGCAATGGCATGCACGGTTACCACTCGGTCATCCTTTTGATCCAACAGATGGGCGTGAAGGCGATGTATCTATGTTCCCGCCAATGCCAACCCTTTGTGCCAAACAACCAGATGTCCATGAGTTCTTCCTCGATATGGCAAATGGATTGGCAGATCAGCGCCATCTTCTTTGGCTCTCAATGCAAACAAGCCCAGAAGCGATCAAACTTGCGACCTCAATTCGCAAAAAGCATCGTGGTGATTGGGAATTAATTACTGGAATTAGCAACCAAGAGCTAAAATCGTTGCGAATTGCAATCGCAAAACTGGCATTGAACTTGAATGTAAGTAGCAACAAATAAAAAAGACGAAAAACAGGGTCATGAAAATGGCGACAACCAGAAACACAAAAAGAACCGCAACGACGGTCGCGTTACTCATCATGCTTGGCGTGATGAGTGCGTGTTCGTCGTCGGGCCTATCTTTGGTCCCTGCGAGCTTGCGTGCCTCAATTACAGCAGAAGATGCGAAAGACAAGAAAGTATCGGTCAACGATATCCTTACATCTGCTCGCGAAGAGGAAGAAGACAATGGCGGCCAGACCATTGTTGCCAAAACCCGTGGCAAATTCGCTTCAATCTTCAAGAGAAAGAAAAAGAACCCATCTCCAGTTTTCCAGCCAGTTGAAACGGCCTCTCTTAATCTGAAGACAGACAAGGATGCAATCGCTGCATTTTTAGAAGAGCAAACGGCTGAGCCAAATACGGTTCTCGCAAAAACGTCCAGTGTCGATACAATTAGCACAGCGAGCGTTTCGACTGTCAAAAAGTCGAAAGCGCAGACTGATCCAAGCGCGTCGCGTTTTGCAAAACAAGCAGACGCAATCCGCGAAAAATTCGATAATGCAAGCGAACAACCAGTACGTAAAACAAAAACAAAAACACGTAACAATTTGCGTGTCACCTCGAACAATCAGCGTGCCGGTGACGGTGGGCTGACTAATGCTGAAATTGCAAAAGGTTGGGTAGAAACTGGCCCGGACGATTTGGCCGGCCTCCCAATTGATGGTTTCGACGATGATTTCGGCAACAATGGCGCAGAAACTGAAGCAGTTTTGCGTGGTGATGCATCAGCAGATGTTCGTTTTTCCCAGTACTTGAACAAAACAAGGTCGCGCATCTCCAACGAACGCGATTATGAGCGTCAATTGCAAGAAGCTTCGCGCGAAGCAACCTATGAGCAAGATGCTTCGACTGTGTTTAAAGCAGCCCAGCGCATTGCAAAGCAAAACCCGCAATCAGTAGCGACACAGCCAAGAATTGATACGCCTAAAATAGACCCGTCTGAGGTATTGGCGCGTTCAAAAGCATTAAATGCGAGAAACAAAGCAAACAGTACAAGAGCAACGACTGAGAAGGCATCCAATAATGCGCTTCTTGAACGTGCCCGCGCCCTTGTTTCACGCACACAACCTGCAACGCCAACAACGACCACCTTGGTTTTGGCCTCAGGTGCAACGAATTTGTCAGCGTCACAACGAGATCAGTTCTCACAATTTTTAGCAGCTCACAAAGGTAAGCCGCTCAAAATTGAAGCTGGACTTGGCAATGAAGGCAACACATTTGAGCGGCTCGCGAAAGCGCAAGCTCGTCTCAAATCACTTGCCAACCAATCACCCGCCATAAGAGCGGCAGACCAACAAATAAAACCGGAGCTTCAGCCAAACACGATCAGGCTGAGTGTCAAAAGCTAACCAGAACACGAAACTAGAAAAACGCAAAAGCGTAAGGAATTGAACTCTTGATCCGCAACTTAGGTGACATCATATATTTGGTGCTCAATGCAGCATGGAGACGCAGGTATTTGCTTGTGATCCCTATGCTGTTATTGCCACCGATTGCCTATTTTGCGTCTGATAAAGTCAGCAAAAGCTATTCCACTGGCATGTCGATCTTGATTCAAGAACCGGCTGCATTGAACCCGTTCCTTGAAGATTTCGCGCTTAGTCCGAATTTGAAAGAACGAATGGCGCCGCTAAAAGCGTTGTTGAAAAGTGAGCACGTCTTAAGTGACGTTTTGACCGATCTTGGTGAATTTGATGAAAACACAACACCGCGTGAAAAATTAAAAAAAGTGCGTGAGCTTGCAAGCTCCATCAATTCTCGGCTTATTGGTAAGGAAGTTATCAAGCTGACCATCACAGGGCCGAAAAGCGAAGGCTTGGCAAACCGCCTATCAGCGGTCGCAAAACACTTCATCGAGCGCATCGTAGCGCCGGAACGTTCTTCTGTTGAAGGCAGCGAAAAATTCCTTCGTGCGCAAATGATTGGACGCGCTGAACAGCTCCAACAAGCTGAGGCGCGGCTTGTGTCATTTAAGGTTGAAAACGCAGCAAATCTGCCGGAAATTTATCAATCCAACATTGGACGTTTGACCACACTGCAAGACCTTTACGATACAAAAGTCATTGAATTGTCAGCGGCTAAACGTTCCCTGCAAGATCTTCGAAAACGATTATCAGGCACCAATCCGTTGATTGGTAACCTCGAAGAAAAAATCGTCAGCCTTTCAAGCGAGCTTGTCTCGTTACAAGCGCGTTATACTGATAACCATTCAAAGGTTCGCAACGCAGAGACGAAACTTGCACGACTTCGCGCAGAACGTTCTCAACTTTTGAGCGTATCGACAGAAGTTTCTGACGATGAGTTGGATCGCTTATTCAACATTGCAATGGGCCAATCAGGCGGCTTCGACGAAAATGGTCAAAGCCCATTCTTGGTCTCACAAATGCTTCGCCTTCAAGATGCGCAATCGAACAAAACAGCGCTCGAAAAAGAGGTCGAGCAAATCAGCATCAAAATCAAACAGCTCAACAATGGCATTGCACGCTTCGGTCCTATCGAGCGCAAAATGCAAGCGTTGGAACGCAATATTCGCATTGCGCAACAACTCCATGAAAAACTAATGCAGCGCTATGAAATGGCGCGTGTTACCGGCGCACTTGGTCGTTTTGAAGCACCAGAGCGGGTGAAAATTATTGATGCACCTCAAGATCCACATTCACCAGACACACCAGGACGGATCATCTTCATCCTTGGTGGTATCATCGGTGGCATTGTGATGGGTATTGGCCTTGCAACAATTACTGAAATACTGGACCCGACCGTGCGTTCTGCTCGTGAACTTGCGCATCGTTTGGAACTGCCATTATTGTCGAGGGTATCTTATATCCAACTGGATGATGTTAGTTCTTCAACAACAGACGGCGCCATAGATCCGGCTGGGCCAGCCATGCGCCCCAATACCATCGGCAGGGGCATGGGAACCAAGCGAGAAAAAGCAACATGGTTGCTGACACATGGGTTCATCTTTTCGAAGAAGTTCTTGGACGTCACTCTACCAATTGTTGAGAAAACCATCGCAACAATATGGAAGATTGTTATCCCTGCGCTAAGCCGCTTGATCACCGTTGCGTTCGCGAAGTTTGGCGTCAGCGGCCGCCCATGATTGTAACCGTCGATAAAGTGTCGACGGACTAACATCAAGCGCCCTTGCAGCTTTTGGTACCGATCCATCACAGATGGAAATTGCTTCTTCGATGGTTTCTCTGATCACGCTATCCAACGCCTTTATGTCTTCTCGTGTTTTTACAACTGAAGGTGACGTCGAAGGCATTTCAACCGGCAACGAAGGCTGTGGCGCATGATGATCAACTGGTGCAGCACTTGAAGCTTGCGCTGGGTAAGCGTTACCAATCAATTGATCTGCAACAGGATTTCCCGTTCCAAAATGATTGTTAGTTGGGGCGGGTGCCGCGTGATCATAGTTCGCTGACATTGGTTGCGGCGGCATGTGCATTGGTAGGTCAGCTGGAGGCAAACCGCCAGAAGGCAAACCCGTTGGCGCAATATGGGAAGGCCATACCTGAGTTTCTGCACTTGCATAAACATCAGTTTGCAACATTGGATTGCTTAGATGCGCCGCAGATGGACCAGCTGATTGGCCAAGCGTTGATAATTCTGCAGGCAACATGACACGAGACACTAAGCCTCCCGCGTTCATAACAACAATATTGCGAATTACATTTTGCAATTGCCTCACATTGCCAGGCCATCCATAAGCCATAAGCGCTTGTCGTGCTTCTTCATCAAAGCCAGTAAATTCTTTGCCGTCTTCTTCAGAAAATTGTTGCAAGAAATATTCTGAAATCAGCATTACATCGTCACCACGGTCACGCAGTGGCGGTAATATCAATGGCACAACATGGAGGCGGTAAAACAAATCTTCGCGGAACCGCCCTGCCCGAACTTCGGCCATCGGATCACGGTTCGTCGCGCATACAATACGCACATCGCTGGCATGGATAACATCATCACCCACACGCTGGATGGTCCGCTCTTGCAAGAAGCGCAAAAGCTTCGATTGCAAAGACAAATCCATCTCGCAAATCTCATCAAGGAACAACGTACCGCCATTGGCGCGCATGGCTGCACCCTTGCGATCACGAGTGGCACCCGTAAAGGCGCCCTTCACATGACCAAAAATTTCACTTTCAAGCAAATCACGCGGGATAGCTGCACAGTTCAATGTGACATGCGGCCCATTTTTGCGCGGCGAGAGCTTATGCAATGCCTCAGCGCAAAGCTCTTTACCC